>CAYQVL010000092.1:0-6866 GCA_964420825.1 uncultured Sphingomonadaceae bacterium | reverse complement strand
GTTGTTGGTCACCGCGACCGAATAGAATTCGCCGACGCTGCCGTCGCCCTGCAGGATGCACGAGGGATATTTCCAGGTGATCGCGCTGCCGGTCTCGACCTGCGTCCAGCTGATCTTGCTGCGAGCCCCCTCGCAGAGGCCGCGCTTGGTGACGAAATTGTAGATCCCGCCCTTGCCCTCGGCATTGCCGGGATACCAGTTCTGGACGGTCGAGTACTTGATCTCGGCATCGTCCATCGCGACGAGCTCGACGACCGCGGCGTGGAGCTGGTTCTCGTCGCGCATCGGCGCGGTGCAGCCTTCAAGGTAGGAGACATAGCTGCCCGCCTCGGCGATGATCAGCGTGCGTTCGAACTGGCCGGTATTCTCCGCATTGATGCGGAAATAGGTGCTCAGTTCCATCGGGCAGCGGACGCCCTCGGGAATGTAAACGAAGGTGCCGTCGGAAAAGACCGCGCTGTTCAAACAGGCGAAGTAATTGTCGCGCTGCGGTACGACGCTGCCGAGATACTTTTTCACCAGCTCGGGGTATTCGCGGATCGCCTCGCTGATCGAGCGGAAGATGACGCCCGCGTCCTCGAGCTCCTTGCGGAAGGTGGTAGCGACGCTGACGCTGTCGAACACCGCGTCGACCGCGACCTTGCGCGCGCCTTCGACGCCGGCGAGGACCTTCTGCTCCTCGATAGGGATGCCGAGCTTCTCGTAAACGCGCAGGATCTCGGGATCGACCTCGTCGAGGCTGCCGAGCTTGGGTTTGGCCCTCGGCTCGGCGTAATAGAAGGCGTCCTGGTAATCGATATGCGGGATGTCGAGATTGGCCCAGTCGACCTCCTCCATGTCGAGCCAGGCGCGATAGGCCTTCAATCGCCAGTCGAGCATCCATTCGGGCTCTTTCTTCTTCGCCGAGATAAAGCGGACGGTGTCTTCGCTCAGTCCCTTGGGCGCGAAATCCTGCTCGATGTCCGACGAGAAACCCCATTCATAGGTCTCGGCCTGCTTGGCGGCGGCGAGCGCCTCTTCGTTGCGCGCGCTCATGCCGCTTCTCCCATCGCCTTGCTGGCCAGCCGTTCGAGGCTGACATCGGCGAGCGCGCCCTTGATCGCCTGATTGACCACCGGCCAGTGCGCACGCACCCGGCAATTGTCCTCGAGCGCGCAATCGTGGCGGCCGGTTTCGAGACAGCTGGTCATCGCGATCGGTCCCTCGATCGCCTCGACGATATCGGCAAGGCTGATCGTGTCGGCGGGCCGGGCGAGCGCGAAACCGCCGCCCGCGCCGCGCATCGACGAGAGCAGCCCGGCGCTCGCCAGCCGGCCCATGAGCTTTTGCGCCGTCGCTTCGGGAACGCCGCTATCGGCCGCGAGCACCGCCGCCGACAGCCGCGCATCGCCCTGGCGGCGCGCCGCGGCGGCCATCATCAAAATGGCGTAATCGGCAAGGTTGGACAGGCGCATCGCGTCTCGCTTTAATCGGATTGATTCGTTCCGATTAGGACTTGGGAGCTGCTTGGCGCGAAATCAAGCCCGATCTGCTCCGGCGCGAAGCGAAATCAGGTATCCGAAATCAGCGGATTGACCTCGCCCGAGAGCAGCTTGCGGCGTTCGGTCGTGGCGCGCGTCAGCGGCTCGGTCTGCTTGCGCATCTTGCCGGGGGTGAATCCGGTAAATTGCTTGATCTCGCGGATCAGGTGCGATTGATCGTAAAAGCCGTCATCGACCTGCTCGTTGCGCACGAGCGCGGACGCGGCGCGCAAGGCGCGGTATTTGCGCGCGAGCAATTTGGGCGAGGCGCCATAGAAACGCTTGGTCATCCGTTCGACCTGGCGGTTCGAAAGCCCGGTCTGGGCGATGAGATCGTCGAGCCGCGGCGACGGGCCAGCGATCAGCCAGCCATCGACGATGCGCGTAAACCACAGCGGCGACGCATCCGCGCCGGCGAGCAGGCCCCGGGTGAAGTCATTGCCGATCGCGACCTTCTCGGCAAGGCTCGCCGCCGCGCCGAGCGCCGCATGGACGTCGAGCAGGCCGGTGCCGAAAATCGCCGTCGCGTCGATCAGGCGGTTGATATATTTCTCGGCCTCGCCGCCCATCAGCGCGCCCCATCCGGCGGGCTGCAAACCGGCGCCGAAGATCTCGAGCGGGCCCTTGATGATGCCGGTCGTCGGGCCCGTCGTCGGGCCGATAATAGTGACCGCCGCCGAATCCATATAATGGCCGTCGCAAAATTCGTACCCGCCTCCTCCGGCGAGCAAAAAGCGGAATTGGGCGCGGTCGGCGCGTTCGCTCTGGCGGGTGTCGTCGATATCGGCCTGAAACAGATAGAAGGACGAAATCAGCTCCTTGAGGTCGTCCGCGGGGACGGCATAGTCGAGCGAAAATTTCGAAAGGTCGGTCAATATTCCGCGCCCCGAAGCTGTTTTGTCTTATTGCTTCTTCGACAGATTAACCCATTTGAATCGAAAAAAAAAACGGCCCCGCCGGAAACCGGCGAGGCCACTAGGATAAGGATTCCCGGAATGGGATCCTTCGGGTCGCAGAAACCGCACTATCGATTCGCTAACCCTTTGTATTGGACAGAATCGACAACGTCGTGGCGATCAATCTCCGGATCGGACCGAAGCGATCCAGGCGTCGATATTCTCTTCGAGCAGGTCGAGCGGCACCGGGCCGGGCAGCAGCACGGCGTCGTGGAATGCGCGATAGTCGAAATCGTCGCCGAGCGCGTCCATCGCGCGTTGCCGTAGCTCGACGATCTTCAATTTGCCGATCATATAGGCCGTAGCCTGCCCCGGATAGACGATGTAGCGCTCGATCGCCTTGCTGATATCGCCATCGGGGTTGGGGGTGTTTTCCTGGAGGTAGGCGATCGCCTGCTCGCGGCTCCAGCGCAGATGGTGGATGCCGGTATCGACGACGAGGCGGCAGGCGCGCCACAATTCCATGCCCAGCCGGCCGAAATCGGAATAGGGGTCGGTATAGCCGCCCATGTCCTTGCCCAATTCCTCGGCGTAGAGCCCCCAGCCCTCGGTATAGGCGGTAAAGCCCCCGAAGCGGCGGAACGGCGGAATCTCCTCCATCTCGGTCTGGATGGCGCGCTGGAGATGATGGCCGGGAACGCCCTCATGATAGGCGAGCGCCTCGAGTTCGGTCCGCGACATGTCGCGCAGATTGTAGAGATTGACATAATAGGTGCCGGGCCGCGATCCGTCGGGCGTCGGGCCGTTGTAAAAGGCCTTGCCCGCCGATTGTTCGCGGAATGCCTCGACCGGTTTGACGATCAGATCGGCCTGCGGAAGCGCGCCGAAATACTCAGGCAGCCGTGCGCGCATCGCATCGATGGTGGCGCGCGCATCGGTGAGATAGGCCTCGCGCGTCGGATAGTAGAATTCGTCGCTCGTCCGCAGATGCTCGAAGAACTCCTGCAGCGTGCCCTCGAAGCCGACCTGCGCCATGATCGCCCGCATCTCGCCATGGATGCGCGCGACATTCTCGAGTCCGATTGAATGGATCTGGTCGGCGGTGAGATCGGTCGTCGTATAATAGCGCAGCCGCTCGGCATAATATTCGGCGCCATTGGCGAGCCGCCAGATGCCGTCGTCGGCCGGCGCGATCGCCTGGTGGCGTTCGAGCATCGCCAGCAGGCGCTCATAGGCCGGGCGGACCGACTCGATAAGCGCCATCCGGCCGCGCGCGATCAGCGCGTCCTTCTCGGCCTGCGGTATGTCGAGCGCATTCACCTTGGCCTGAAGATCGGCCCAGAGCGGCGTGTCTTCGCCCTCGCCGAAGGGCGCGCCGGTGATCACGTTGCGCGTGTCAGAAAGCACATAGGGAAACACCCAGTCGGGCGGGATGACGCCGTTGGCCGCGCGATACTCGGCCTCGGCGACCAACTGATCCATCACATTGCCAAGGCTTTCGAGGCGGCTGACATAGGCCTCGGCCTCTTCGGCGTTCGAAACCCGGTGGATGTTGATGAGAAACGCCGGAAGCTGGCTTTGCGCGCCGTTCATCTGGTCGAAGACATAGCCGTTACGGCGAAATTCGAAGGCGCCGTTGGCGCGCTCGGCCATCCGGTCGAACAGGCGGTAGGAGAGCTGCGAATCGCCGCTCAGCGCCGCCGCCTCGAAGCGTTCGCGCATGTGATCGCGCGCGACGTTCTGGCGTGCATTCTCGGCGACCGCGTCGGCGTCGGAAAAATCGCCCCATTCGCCGTAATCCTCGTCGCGGATACCGCGATAGGCCTTGGAAAGCGGCGAGAATTCGAGCTCGGCCGCGTCATAGGCTTCGAAGAACTCGTTGAGCCGGGCGTCGGCGTCCGGCGCCTCGGTTTCGGCCGCCGGAGCAGCGGCCTGCGTGGCTGCGGCCGGCGGCGCATCGGCGATCGCGAGACCGGCGAGCAATGCGGTGGTGGAAAGCAGGATCAGGCGGGACATGAGCGACTCCAGTTGGCAAGGGATGCGCCACCCTAACGGCCCTTGCCGGGCTTTGACCAGCCCCGGCGGCGCTGCCATAGCGCGGCGATGACGCTTTTCCCGCTCCTGCGCCCGCTGGTCTTCGCGCTCGACGCCGAGCGCGCGCACCGGCTGACGATCGCCGGGCTCAAGGCGGCGCCGATCGGCACGCCCCCGCCCTCGCCGCCGGCATTGGGCGTGCGCGTCGCGGGACTCGACTTCCCCAATCCCGTCGGTCTCGCGCCGGGCTTCGACAAGGACGCCGAGGTCTTTTCCGAAATGCTCGGTCTCGGCTTCGGCCATGTCGAGATCGGCACGGTGACGCCGCTCGCCCAGCCGGGCAATCCCAAGCCGCGATTGTTCCGGCTGACCGAGGACGAGGCGGTAATCAACCGCATGGGATTCAACAATAGCGGCCAGCTCGAGGCTCGCGACCGGCTGGCGAAGCGCGACCCGAAGCGCGGTATCGTCGGCGCCAATATCGGCGCCAACAAGGACAGCGGCGACCGCATCGCCGACTATGCGCGCGGCGCGCGGCTGATGGCGCCGGTCGCCGACTATCTGACCGTCAATATCTCCTCGCCCAACACGCCGGGGCTCCGCGCGCTGCAGGACGCGGCGGCGCTTACCGGCCTGCTCGGCCAAGTGATGGCGGCGCGAGGCGAAAACGGGCCGCCCGTCTTGCTCAAGCTCGCCCCCGATCTCGAGCCCGCCGATATCGACGCGATCGCGCGCGTGGCGATCGAGGCGGGCGTCGCAGCGCTGATTATCGGCAATACGACGATTGCGCGGCCCCCGCTCAAATCGCGTCACGCGGGCGAAGCGGGTGGCCTGTCGGGCGCGCCGCTGGCGCCGCTCGCGCGTCAAAGACTGACCGATTTCCGCAAGGCGACGGGCGGCGCGATCCCGCTGATCGCGGTCGGCGGCATCGACAGCGCCGAAGAGGCCTGGGCGCGCATCCGTGCCGGCGCGAGCCTCGTCCAGCTCTATAGCGCGCTCGTCTATCGCGGCCCGGGGTTGGCGCGGGCAATCGTCAAGCGCCTCGACGCGCTGCGCGAGCGCGACGGCTTTGAAACGATCCGCGAGGCGGTCGGGAGCATTTAGCTCACGGCCAGCATTGCCCCAATCGTCATTGCGACCCCGGCCTTGAGCCGGGGGGAAGCAATCCAGAGCCCAACGCGCTACACTGGATTGCCGCGTCGCCTGCGGCTCCTCGCAATGACGAACATTTTCACGGCGCGATAAGCACCACGCCCTCGCGGCGCGGATCATAGCCGCCGTCGACTTCGCCGTCGCGGATCAGTACGCCGTGAACGCCCGAATCCTCGCCCTGGCCGGGTTCGAGGTCGATGCCCCGCTCGGCCAGCCCGGCGACGATCGCGGGGTCGAAATCGCCAACCTCGCCGCCGATCCGGCTCCCGCGCGCGACGAGATTGGGCAGCGCCAACGCTTCCTGCATCGGCAACCCCCAGTCGATCGCCGCGACCAGCGACTTGCCGACATAGGCGAGGATCGCATTGCCGCCAGCCGATCCGATCGCCCCGGCAAAGCCGCCTTGCGCATCGAGCAGGATCAGCGGGACCATCGACGAGCGCGGCCGCTTGCCCGGCGCCACCGCATTGGGCGCAAAGCTGCCGTCCGGCTGGTAGGGATTGAACGAGAAATCGGTCAGCTGGTTGTTGAGGAAAAAGCCGTCGACCATCCTTCCGGTGCCGAAGATCGATTCGACCGTCGTCGTCATCGAGACGGCGTTGCCGCGCGCGTCGCGAACGATGAAATGCGAAGTGCCTGCGGGTTCAAGCGTCCTGTCGGCGACCGGTCGCGCCGCGCCAGGCGGCGTCCCGGCTTGGGGCGGCGCCATGGCGGTCTCGCCGATCAGCGCGGCGCGGCCGTCGAGATAGGCGGGGTCGAGCAGCCCGGCGATAGGGACCGTCGGCACGTCGCCGACATAGCGATCGCGGTCGGCATACATCAGCCGGCTGGCCTCGGCGAACAGGAACCAGGCCTGCGGATCGCCAGGTCCGCGCTGCGCGATATCGGTGCGCTCGAGCAGGCCGAGCAATTGCAGGAAACCGACGCCGCTCGACGGCGGCGGCGGCGCGCAGACGCGATAGGCGTGATAGGGCCGGCAGATCGGTTCGCGCTTGATCGGGCGATAGGCGGCAAGATCGGACATCATCATCTGCCCGCCGAGCGGCCCCTGCCGGGTGCGCTCGACGATCCGCGCCGCAGTGCTCCCGCGATAGAGCGCATCGGGCCCTTGCGCGGCGAGCCGGCGGAGAAATCCGGCATAATCGGGATTGCGCAGCCGGTCGCCGATCTGCAGCCGCGTGCCGTCGGGCCGCGAGAAATAGGCGTCGGCGTCGGCCACCGAAAGCTGCGGGAAATCGCGCGCCAGGAACCGGCCCAGCCGCGG
>CAYQVL010000091.1:0-6871 GCA_964420825.1 uncultured Sphingomonadaceae bacterium | reverse complement strand
CGGCGCAAGTCTCGTGCAGATTGTCGAGCGGTGCGCCCGATAGTTCGAGCTGTCCGGCCGGTTCGAGGCTGACGGTGCCGTCGGGTCCAGAGAGCGCGATGACATTGGTCGTACCGCTCGGACCAATTTCCTCGACGGGCTTCCAGCCGAATTGGGTCATTTCGGCTAGCAAGTCGCGAATCCCGCCGGGATCGGCATAAGCGGGCGCTTCGTGGCTGTCGCAGCGATAGACGAATTTTTCATGTTCGGTACCGATCCGCCAATTCTCAACCGGCTTCTCGCCCTCGGAAAAAACGGTCAGCAGGTCGGCGCGGCTTTCGATGACCGGCGAGGCGGCGGAGGGTCCGGTCTTCGTGCTCATCCGCCGCACTTAGCCGCGAATTTTGCAAACCGCCAGCAAGGAAGCTTTGGCGAAAGGAAAGAATTGTGCGCCTAGTTCCAGTCTCCGCGCCCGGCCATCCACAGACTCGCCGCCGCTACCGCGGCGGTATCCGCGCGCAGGATTCGCGGGCCGAGCGAGACCGGTGCGGCCTGCGGCAGCGCGCGAATCGCCGCATCTTCCTCCTCCGTGAAGCCGCCCTCGGGGCCGATCAGGATCGCTGCGGGACCGTCATGCGCGACCAGCGCCTTGCGGAACGACCCGCCGCCGCGTTCGGCTGCGTAAAATAGCGTGCGGTCTTCAGGCCAATCGGCGAGCACGGCGGCAAGTGGCGTAATATCGGCCAGCTCGGGGAGCGCGGTGCGTTCGCATTGCTCGGCCGCTTCGATCAGATGCGCACGCAATTTGTCGGGTTTGACCTTGGCGATCACGGTCCGCTGCGTGCGCACCGGAAGGAGCCGTCTTATGCCCAGTTCGCAGCTCTTTTCGACGAGCCAGTCGATACGGCCCTTCTTGATCGGCGCGAAGACGAGCCAGAGATTGGGCACCTCTTCGCGGTCGCGCAGCTTGCCTTCGACGCGGACGATCGCATCGCGCTTGCCGATATGCGCGAGCCCCGCGAGCCATTCACCCGTGCGGTCATCGAACAGCTTGATCTGCGCGCCCGCCGTGAGCCGCAAAACGCGCACCAGATAGTTGGTCTGGGCCGAATCGATAACGATTTCGCGGCCATCGGCGAGTTCGCTATCGACGAACAGGCGCGGCAGGCTATCGGGCGGCCAGGCGGGTGTGGCGGGCATGCGGTCCCTTTAGCCGGTTCGTCTTCGCCTTGTCGAAGGGATGTTTTCATTCGGCATCGAAGCGAAGGACAGAGCTTCGACAAGTTCAGTCCGAACGGATATTGGAACGCCGTGAGCGAATCTTCTCTCCCCGATAGCGAACAGCACTGGCTGATAGCCGCGCTGCCCGATGCGCTGCGGCCTTTTGGCTTGCTGGCGCGGTTCGACCGGCCGATCGGCTGGTGGCTGCTCTATTGGCCGGCGGCCTGGGGCTTGGCGCTCGCCGGGGCGGCGGTCGAGCGCTGGGATCTGCTGCTTTGGTTGTTGCTCGGCGCTATCGCGATGCGCGGGGCAGGCTGCGTCTATAACGACATCGTCGACCGCGAGCTCGACAAGAAGGTCGCGCGGACACGGACGCGGCCGCTGGCGAGCGGGCGGGTGAGCGTCAAGGCCGCCTGGCTGTGGCTCGGCGTGCTTTGCCTGATCGGTCTTGCGGTCTTGCTGCATCTGCGCTGGGAGGCGCAGGTCATCGCGTTCGCAAGCCTCGCGCTTGTCGCCGCCTATCCGTTTATGAAGCGGATTACCTGGTGGCCCCAGATTTGGCTCGGGCTGGTGTTCAGCTCGGGAGCACCGGTTGGGTGGATAGCAATTACAGGTAGTTACGCTCCGGCTCTCGGCTGGCTCTATGCCGGCTCGGTGTTCTGGGTGATCGGCTATGACACGATTTACGCGCTCCAGGATATCGAGGACGACGCGCTCGCCGGCGTCAAGAGTTCGGCGCGCCGGCTCGGCGGCAAGGCACGCGCCGGAATCGCGATCTCCTATTCGCTCGCACTCGCCTGCTGGGGCCTTTCGCTGTGGCAGGTTCGTCCGCAAGCGCTCGGGCTCATCGCTCTGCTGCCGATGATGCTCCACCTGCTCCGGCAGGTCGCGACGCTCAAACCCCAAAGCGGCGATGATGCGCTCGCCAAATTCCGCTCGAACCGCGAGGCCGGGCTGCTCATGGCGCTCGCCTGTTTCGTCCTCGGCGCAACCGCCTGAATTCCCGTTCGTCGATGGTGACAATCCGTCCTCTAACCCCTAACTCGCGTCGATGCTCACAATCTCTCAGGCGCAAGCGCGCGTTTCCGATCTTGTCGACGGGGCCAAGGCCGCCGGCGCCGACGCCGCCGACGCCATCTATTCGGGCGGCGAGGCGACCGAAGTCCAGGTCCGTTTGGGCGAACTCGAGGATGTCGAACGCTCAGAGGGCGAGGAAATCGGCTTGCGCTTTTTTGTCGGTCAGCGATCGGCAAGCGTATCGTCGTCGGACCTGTCGCGGGAGGCGCTTGCCGTGCTTGTCGAGCGCGCTTCGGCAATGGCGCGCGAGGCGCCCGAAGACCGCTATGCGGGACTCGCGCCGGTGGACCGATTGTTTGCAGGCGCAATGCCCGATTTCGATACCGACGATGGCGGCCAGGCCAGTCCTGAGACACTGCGCGCAAGCGCGGTTGTTGCGGAAGATGCCGCCCGTGCAGTCGATGGCGTAACCAACAGCGAGGGCGGCGGCGCATCGGCGGCAAGATCGATCACGGCTCTGGCGACAAGCCACGGCTTTTGCGGTGGTTACTCAGGCACGAGTTACGGCATTTCGGCGAGCGCGATCGCGGGCGAGGGAAGCGCTATGCAGCGCGACTATGCTTTCCGAACGGCGCGCTATCTCGCCGATCTGGAGAAACCGGAGGTCCTGGGCCAGCGGGCGGGCAATCGGGCCGTTGCGCGCCTCAATCCGGCCAGCGTGCCGAGCGGCGCGATGCCGGTGGTTTTCGATCCGCGCGTTGGCGGTAGCCTGCTCGGACATTTGATCGGCGCGATCAGTGGCTCGGCAATTACCCGCGGAACCAGCTTCCTGCGCGATTGCCTTGGCCAGCAAATATTTGCCCAAGGCGTATCGGTTCTCGACGATCCGCACCGTATGCGCGGCCTGCGGTCGCGACCCTTTGACGGCGAAGGCCTGCCGACGGCGCCGAGTGCAATCGTCGACAAGGGGTGGTTGACGGGTTGGCTGCTCGACAGCGCTTCGGCGCGGCAACTCGGGCTCGAACCCACCGGTCATGCGCGGCGCGGCATCGGCGGTCCGCCGGGCGTCGGCGCAACCAACCTCCATCTCGAAGCGGGAACGCAATCGCGCGCTGCGCTGATCGCGGACATCAAGCGCGGCATAATCGTCGCCGAGCTGATCGGCCAGGGCATCAATCCGGTGACCGGCGATTACAGCCGCGGCGCCTCGGGATTCTTGATTGAGGACGGCGAAATCGGGCCGCCGGTTGCCGGGATCACTATCGCCGGCAATTTGAAGGACATGTTCCGCGAACTCACGCCTGCAGACGATCTCGACTTCGTACGCGGCGTCAATACGCCGACGCTGCGTCTCGAAGGCATGACGGTGGCGGGTGCCTGACGTTACAATCGATACAGTGGCCGATGTCGCGGCCGAAGCCGGAAGGCTTGCGCATCTTAACTGGCGGGGCGATTTTAAGGTTTGGGAAAAATCGCCCGGTCATCAAGTTTGCGATGTCGATGTCGCGGTCAACGATTTGCTGCGCGCGCGGCTGACGGCTCTTGACCCCGAAGCGGGATTTCTCTCCGAAGAAGCGCTCGACAGCACGGCGCGGCTCGACAAGACGCGTGTCTGGATCGTCGATCCGATCGATGGCACGCGCGATTTCATTCGGGGCCGTCCCGGCTGGTGCGTGGCGGTGGCGCTGGTGGAAAACGGCCAGCCCTTATTCGGCGTTCTCGACGCCCCCGCGCGCCGCGAGCGTTGGCGCGCGGAAGCCGGGAAAGGGGCTTCTCGCAACGGTTTGCCGATCGGCGTCAGTGACCGCGCCGAATTTCCGGGATCGCGCGTGCCGGCACACAATCTACCCAAGGCCGATGCCGATCTGGTTTGTGTCGATCAGCCCAATTCGATCGCGTTGCGCATCGCCATGGTCGCGTCCGCTGAGGCCGATCTCGTTGCGACCTTGCGCTGGGGTCATGAATGGGACGTGGCGGCCGCCGCGCTCATTGCTCGTGAAGCGGGAGCGACGGTGACCGACGCACTCGGCGCGCCACTAACCTTCAACACGCATCATGCCGAAGCGTTCGGTGTGCTCGTGGCGACCCCGCGAATTCATGCCGCAGCGCTCGACCGCATCCGTGGGCGCGCGGGAAAAGCGGTGGTGCGCTAGATCGCTAAAGCCCGAGCCGCGGCAATTCGATTTTCGGGCAGCGATCCATTACGACCTTGAGGCCCGCCGCCTCGGCGCGCGCGGCGGCATCCTCGTCGATCACGCCAAGCTGCATCCAGACGGCCCTGGCGCCGGCGGCAATCGCCTGATCGACGGCGCCGCCCGCCGCAGCGCTGTTGCGGAAGATATCAACCATATCGATCGGTTCGCCGATCTGCGACAGCTCGCGCCAGACGAATTCGCCATGGACATGCTCGCCGGTGATCGTCGGATTGACCGGAAAGACACGATAACCCTTGTCCTGGAGGAATTTCATCACGCCATAGCTCGCACGATCGGGCCTGTCGGATGCGCCGACGATCGCGATCGTCTTGGTTTCGCGCAACAGCGCGGCAATGTCATCGTCTTCGGTTAACGGCACGATCTCATTCTCCTGTGACTTGCAGGGCATCCAAAGCGCTAAGCTGCGGTGGGTTCATCCAGTGGATCAATTTCGCCGCGATGGCGTTGAACGCATCGGCGCCCGGCCCGCCGCTCGCCGCCGGAGGCACGCCGTCGTCGGAAGCTGTGCGGATAGCGATATCAAGCGGAATGCGGCCGAGGAAATCATAGCCCAATTCCTTCGCGGCGGCTTCGGCACCGCCGGTCCCGAAGGGATCGGAGATTGCGCCGCAATGGGGGCATTCATATCCCGCCATATTCTCGACCAGGCCGATGATCGGCACATTGGTTTCTTCGAACAGATGGATCGCTCGCCGGGCGTCGATCAGAGCGAGATCCTGAGGCGTCGAAACGATGATCGCGCCGGCGGGCTTGTATTTCTGCACCATGGTGAGCTGGACGTCGCCGGTTCCGGGCGGCAGGTCGATAATGAGCGTATCGGTTTCGCCCCAATCGGCATCGATCAGCTGGCCGAGCGCGTTGCCCGCCATCGGGCCGCGCCAGGCGATCGCCTGGCCGGGTTTGACGAGTTGCCCCATGCTGAGCATCCGCAGGCCATATTCGGTCGCCACCGGCACGAGCTTCTTGGTCTCGTTGGCGGTCGGCCGGCGGCCTTCTGCGCCGAGCAATCGCGGCTGTGAAGGCCCGTAAATATCGGCATCGACCATTCCCACATCGCAGCCGCGCCTGGCAAGCGAGATGGCGATATTGGCGGCGAGTGTCGATTTGCCGACTCCGCCCTTGCCCGATCCGACGGCAATAAGCCTGCGTGTTGTTCGCTTGCTGGTCATGGCGATGCGGACATCGGTAACGCCACCGATCGCATTGAGCGCCTTCTCGATATCGCCTTCGATCGTGAGCCGCGCATCGTCGACGATACCCGTGACGTCGATGATGACGCTGGCGACGCCATCGGCGAAACGCGGTGCCGGGGCGCGGCCCGAATCGATCAAGCCGGTGCCGGTGACAGGGTCGGTGATAGCGTTGAGTGCGGCGGCGAGCTGGTCGATGGTGTCGGTCATGTTCCATCAAATAGGAAACCATTCACCAAATGGCACTGTTTTTCCGGGCAGGGCTTCCTATAAGGACGCTATGAGCGTTTTTTCGGGCTTCGGCGCTAGGCTTGGCGCACTTTTGAATAATCAGGGCAGAGGGCCATGGGGAGGTCGCAATAGCGGTGGTTCGGGTGGCGGCCCGAGCGGCGGCGACGGCGGCAGTGGCGGACCCAAAAATCCATGGAGCCAGCCGCCGCGCAAGCGCCCGTCGGGCGACGGGAGGCGGCCCACCGCGCTCGACGAATTGCTCCGGCGCGGGCGCAGCCAATGGGGCGGTGGCGGCACTGGCGACGGACCCAGCCTGCCGCAATTCGGCGGTCGGCCGATCTGGTTCTGGGCGATCATCCTCACGGTTGTCCTGTGGATTTTCTTCACTTCCTTCCATCTTGTCGGCCCCCAGGAGCGTGGCGTGCTGACGCGTTTCGGCAATTATGTCGGGACGCTTCAGCCGGGTCCCAATTTCTCCTTCCCAGCGCCAATTGATCGTGTTCAGATTATCGATGTCGACAATATCCGGACGATAGATATCGGAGGCGGTGGCGAAAATTCGGAAAATCGCGTGCTGACCGGCGATCAGAATATCGTCGATCTCGCCTATCAGGTGCGCTGGAATATCAAGGAACCGCAAAATTACATGTTCCAGATCGTCGAGCCCGATGCGACGATCCGCGAGGTTGCCGAAAGCGCTATGCGCGCGGTGATGGCGCGGGTGACGCTCGACGAGGCGATCGGCTCGGGCCGCGGCGAGATCGAGCAGCGCGTCCAGGCGCTGATGCAGGAATTGCTCGATGGCTATGGCGCCGGCGTGCTCGTACAGGGCGTCGCGATCGAGGAAGCCGACCCTCCCGCAGCGGTTGAGGATTCATTTCGTCAGGTTTCGGCTGCGCAGCAAACCGCGCAGACCTATCTCAACAACGCGCGCGCCTATGCTCAGCAACTGACCGCGCGCGCGCAGGGCGAGGCGGCGGCGTTCACGCGGGTGTATCAGGAATATCGCTTGGCGCC
>CAYQVL010000090.1:0-6874 GCA_964420825.1 uncultured Sphingomonadaceae bacterium | reverse complement strand
TTTCGGCATCGATCCGATCGGCATCGCGCGGTCGCTCAAGGTTCGTGTCGACCGCGGCCGATGGGCGCAGGGCGGCTCGACGATCACCCAGCAGATCGCGCGCAACCTGTTCCTCACCAACACGCGCACCTTCGGCCGCAAATTCCGCGAAATCATTCTCGCTTTCGCGATGGAACGCCGGTTTTCGAAAGAGCAGATCCTCGAGCTCTATCTCAACCGCGTCTACTTCGGCGGCGGCGCCTATGGCATCGACGCCGCCTCGCGGCGTTTCTTCGGCCATTCGGCGCGCGAACTCGACCTCGCCGAAGCCGCGGTCGTCGCCGGGCTCGTCAAGGCGCCGTCGCGCTATTCGCCGACCGCCGACGCCGAAGCGGCTATCGGCCGCGCCTCGGTGGTGCTCGACCTTATGGTCGAAACCGGGCGCATCACGCCGGCCGAGGCCGCGGCAGCGATGCCGTCCGAGGTGGCGCTCGCGCCGCAGCCGCGCCGCAACAGCGTCCGCTATTTCACCGATTGGGCCCTGAACCAGCTCGATACGTTGATCGACGAGACGCGCGCGCCGATCGACGTCTGGACGACGCTCGATCTCGAAATGCAGAGCCGCGCGGTCGATTCGGTGCGGGCGCATACGCCGGCCGGGGCGCAGGGCGCGCTGATCGCGCTCGACCGTGACGGCGCGGTGCGCGCGATGGTCGGCGGAACCGACTATGTCACGTCGAACTACAACCGCGCCGTTACCTCGGTGCGTCAGCCGGGCTCGTCGTGGAAACTGTTCGTCTATCTCGCCGCGCTCGAAAACGGCTACACGCCCGAGGACCGGGTCGTCGACGAGCCGGTCGACTGGAACGGCTGGCAACCGCGCAACAGCTCGGGCCGCTATGCCGGCGAAATGGATATCCGCACCGCCTTCGCCTATTCGGTCAACACCATAGCGGCGCAGCTGGGCGCCGAGGTCGGCACGCATACCATCGCCGACATGGCCCAGCGCTTCGGGATTACGACGCCGATCAACACCCACCCCTCGATGGTGCTCGGGACGTCGGACGTTCATCTGATCGATATGACGCGCGCCTTCGCCGCGGTGCAGGCGCACGGCACGGCGGTGACCCCCTATGGCATCGTCAAGGTGACGATGGAGGCCCCCGACACGCGCGAGCAGGTTGAGCTCTATCGCGCCGAGATCGACCAATCGCGCGTGCTGGTTGCGCCCTATGTGGCGGCCGAGATGACCGACCTGTTGCAGACCGCGGTCGCGACCGGCACCGGACGCGCCGCGCAGATTGGCCGGCCCGTCGCCGGCAAGACCGGGACGACGAGCTCTAACAAGGATGGCTGGTTCATCGGCTTTTCGAGCGGCCTCACCACCGGCGTCTGGATGGGCCGCGACGATGCACGGTCGATCGCCGGGCTACAGGGCGGCCGCGCGCCGGCGAGCGCCTTTGCCGATTTCATGCGCTATGCGGTCTCGAGCCGCCCGGTCGAGGAATTCGATACCGAGGTGACGCTGCCCGACTGGCAGCTCGAAGACGAGGAGGACGCCTATTTCGGCGACCCTATCGAGGAAGAAGTTTTCGTCGACGAAAACGGCATGCCGATCGAGCGCCCCGGCGTGTTCGAGGATGTCCGCCCCTATGAGGACGTCGAGGCGCCGAGCAATATGGATGAGAGCTGGCTCGACGAAGTGCTGCGGCGCAACGAACCCGCGCGCCGCGCCGAACGCCGGCGCGATCCGCGCCCTCAGGCGCCGCCTCCGGGCAATCGCGACAAGCCGCCGCCCGTCGTCCGCGGTCAGGAGGAACAGCCGAACCTGTGAAGCGCGGCGCCATGCTCGCGCAGCCAGCGCCGTTCGGGACGAGGATCGCCGCCGAACAGCCGTGCGACGGCGGCGTGAAACGCAGGGCTGTGATCCATGTGCAGGCGGTGCGCGACCTCATGCGCGGCGGTGGCGCTGAGCACGCGCGGCGGTGCCAGGATCAACCGCCAGCTATAGCGTATCGCGCCCTTGGCCGAGCAGCTCCCCCAGCGCGAGCGCGCGTCGCCGATCGCGATGCGATCGACACGCACCCCGGCACGCTCCGCGTAAAATTGCGTTTCCTCGCCGAGCTGCAGGCGCGCCTCGGACTTCAGCCAGCGCAGCACGCGGTTCTCAACCCCACCTGCCGGACCGCCGACGAGCAACCGCTCGACCTCGCGCCGAGGCTGACGCGGGCGCACTTCGTTCCAGTCGATCGTCAAAAGCTCGCCGCGCCAGGGAATGGTTTCACCCGGGCCGATCGGAGCGGCCGCGGGCAGCTTGGCAAGTTCGATCTCGATCCAACCGCGCTGGCTTTCCGCCCATTTGTGCGCACGCTTGAGGCTCGCCCGCGCCGGCAGGGTAAGCAGAACGCGTCCGTCGCGCGGATCGACGCGCAACCGCATCGCCTTGGCGCGCGGGTGCCGCTTGACGGTCAGGCCGCGGCGATTGCCGCCGCCTTCGAAAACGGGATCAGAGGATGCGATCGACACAATGGTGCTCGGGATCCCCGGCGTCGAGCTCGGAAACCGTCCACCCGCGCACCGATTCGCCCGCACGGTGCACGGCCTCGCGGTCGCCGCATTCGAGATAATGCCATTGCGGCAGAGGCTTGCCCTCGCCGAGGAGACGATAAGCGCAGGTCCGCGGCAGCCAGGGAATCGTCTTCAAATTGCGCGCCGTAAGCCTGACGCAGTCGGGTACGCGGACGCGGCGGTGGCCATAGTCGGTGCAGCGCGCGGCCTGCGTATCGAGCAATTTGCAGGCGATATTGGTCGGCTGGATCTCGCCGGTGTCGGCATCCTCGAGCTTGTGCAAACAGCATTTGCCGCAGCCGTCGCACAGCGATTCCCATTGCGCGCGCGTCATCCGCGCGAGCGGCACTGCTTCCCAGAAGCGATCGCTCACGACGCCCAGCGTGCGATCTCGCGCGCGATCTCCTCGCCGCTGCCATCGAGCGCGATGATCGCCAGCGGCTCGCCAGCGGGGCCGAAAAGGACGGTGTTGTTGCTGTGATCGACGAGATAGCGGCCCGAACCGTCATCCTCGCCGAGCTGATAATAGACTCCGTAGCGCTCAGTGACCTGGTCGATAACCTCCTGCGACCCGGTGAACCCGAGCAACCGGGGATGAAAATTGTCGGTGAACTCGCGCAGAACGGCGGGCGTATCGCGGGCCGGATCGACACTGATGAAGATCGGCTGGATGCGCGCGGCGAGCGAGGGATTGGCCGCTTCGAGCACGCGCATCCCTTGGCCGAGCTTCTGCATATCGAGCGGACAGACGTCGGGGCAGAAGGTATAGCCGAAATAGATCAGCCGGTACTGGCCGGCAAAATCGGTGTCGCGGACCGTCTCGCCATTTTCATCGATAAGCTCGAAGCTGCCGCCTATGGACGCGCCCTCGAGCGGCGGCGGTTCGCGATTGCATCCCGCCAGTGCAATCAAACCGGCCAGCAATACAAGCCGCAACATCGATCGAAGTTCGTTCATGACAGCGCCAGCCATGCTTTGCTAGGAAGCGTCTGACAAGGGTGAAACAGGGATCGCTTTGATGAAAATCGTTTTTCGGGGCAAATTGGCTGGACTATTGGCGGCGCTTGGGTTCGCCGTCGCGCTGCCTATCGTCGCGCCATCACCCGCCGGCGCACAGCGTTCGGCAACATATGGATTTCTCAACGGCGTGCGCGAGCGCGATTTTGCCGCCGTCCAAGCGATTGTCGAACAACCCGGCTCGACGGTGATCAACGTCCGCGACCGCAGTACTGGCGAGGCCGCGCTTCACATCGTTACGCGGCGTCGCGACACCCAGTGGCTGCTATACCTGCTGCGCGCGCGCGCCAACCCGAATATCCGCGACAATGACGGCAACACGCCGATGCATATCGCCGCGCAGATCGACTATGGCGATGGCATCCGCTGGCTCAATGTCATCGAAGCCAATGTCAACGCCACCA
Organism: uncultured Sphingomonadaceae bacterium; assembly: GCA_964420825.1. GTDB lineage: Bacteria > Pseudomonadota > Alphaproteobacteria > Sphingomonadales > Sphingomonadaceae > Parasphingopyxis. The sequence continues at coordinate 2,906 of CAYQVL010000090.1, read as the reverse complement.
ACAATCGCGGCGAAACGCCGCTGATCCTCGCGGTTCAGCAGCGCAATGCCGATATCGTCCGCCAGCTCGTCGAGGCGGGCGCCGATCCCGACATAACCGATGGCGTCGTCGGCATGTCGGCGCGCGATTATGCGACACGCGACAGCCGCAGCGCGGCAATTCTCGCGCTCCTCGATCGCGCACGGCCCGCGCAGCCCGAAGGGCAGACGGTCGGCCCGGTCGCCGAATAGAGCGGTCAGCCGGCCGCGGCGAGATTATCGTCCCCGTTGAGCAGCAGGCGCGTGGCGGCGCGGCGCGCGAAACGCAACGTCTCGACCCGGCGCCGCGCCGCCGCGAGCTTGTGGACTTCTGCCTCGCGTATGATCGCCGCGTCATAAGCATCGGCGACAATCAGTCCGCAGCGTTCGGGCAAAAGCGCGTCGCGAGCCAATAGCCGGCGGTCGAAATCGCCCGGTACCGCCCAGAAAAACCGATCGCAATAGTCGAGATATTCTGTCCATTTGCGGTCGCCGAGCAAATCGGCATGACTGACCTTGATCTCGACGATGATGACCGCGCCCTTGGAATCGAGCGCCATGATATCGGCGCGGCGGCCATTGCCGAGCGAAACCTCGCACAAGGCGATCCAGTCATGCCGGAAGAAGAGCCGTGAAACACCGCGCGCCACGTCGCCCGCGCGCGGCGCACCGGCGAAACACGGCTCGCTTTCGTTTGCAATCCCCGAAGCCATCGCCCAGGCTTAGAACAAAGAATGAACCATGGGAAGATTCACGCGGCGCCGATCATCTCATCGAGCCAGTCTGGCGCCTCGGGCAGATCGAGTTCGACGACCCAGATATCGGGATCGAATTTGCGGCGACGCGAGAGATAGGAGTCAATCGCCGCGGCATCGTCGCTCGCGTCGGGCCCGGCCTGCACCCAACGATAGCCGCCATCGGGCGCCGGACCACGCTCGATCAGCCGGTCGAGAACCCCGTTCCGGATGAGCATGAGCAGCACCGCGCCCGCAATATCGTCGCCCTTGGCAAGCACCATCGCATTGCCGCCATCGGCTTCGCAGCGCCGCCGCAACGCGGCGACGAGCGTCGCGCTGCTGACGCGCGCGCTCATGAGACCGCCGGCTGGCGATAGCCTTCAAGCGACGACAGCGCGATGTGCGAACGCATGAAGGTGCCGGTGCCGCGGGCGGCTTCCTCGCCCGACTCGTCGAGCAATCGTGCCTCGGCGACGAAAACGCGGCGCTGGCCGCTGAGCCAGCGGCCCTCGGCAATGACCGGTCCCTCCGTGAGCGGGCGCGTAAACAGCAGATTGAACCCGGTGGTCAAAAGGAAGCGGTCCGAAACCAGGCTGTTGGCGGCATAGAAGGCGGCATCGTCGAGCATCTTAAAATAGCTGGTGCCGTGTATGGCGCCCGCCGCGTGATTGTAGCGCGAATCGAGATCGAAGCGAATGCGTGCGACCCCGCTCTCGACGATATCGAGCCGCGAATTCCAGATAGCGTTGATCGGCGCTGAATCGTAGAGCGATTCGAGGGCGCGGAAATGCGCCGCTGCGCCGGCAAGCGGCGCGGCGGACGCGGATGACGGCGGCTCAGGCAGCGTCGATCGCCTCTAAGTGCATCAGCAAGGCATAGAGCGCGTCTTCGGACCGGGCACCGCGCAATTTCGCGAGGAAATCCTCGTCGCGCAGGCTGCGGCTGATGCGCGCCAACGCCCTCAAATGCGCCGTGCCGCTGCCGGTTGGCGACAACAGCGCAAATACGCAATCGACGGGAAGATCATCGACCGAGCCATAATCGATCGGCTCGGCCAATCGCAGAAACAGGCCGGTCGGCTTGGCGAGACCGTCAAGCCGGCCGTGGGGGATGGCGATGCCGCCAACAAAGCCGGTCGATGCCAGCCGCTCGCGCGAGTGAAGCTCGGCTTCCACGGTGTCGGCGTCAAGCCCGGCGATCTTCGCCATGCGGCGCGCAATCAGGCGGAATAGCGCCTTCTTGTTCGCTGCCTTTGCATTGAGGATCACTGCGTCGCTGACGAGCAGATCGCTAAAATCGTTCATTATGCACTCTTTCGGCCGTTACGCGCCGGACAATAGCTAACGCTTTATGAGCAAGGGTTTAAGCCCCGGAAACGCGTTCCGGCTCGACCCAACCGATAGAACCGTCGTGACGGCGATAAACCATATTGTAGATGCCGGTGACGCTATTCTTGAAGAGCAGCGCGTTGGTATTGCGCAGATCGAGCATCATCACCGCGTCGGACACGCTGGTGTCGGGAATATCGACGCGCGTCTCGGCAACGACGAGCGGATTATCGCGAGCCTCCTCGGCTTCGTCATCGCCCTCGAACACCGTATAGCCGGCATTCGCTTCGGGCATCACCGACGGCATCTCGCCATTGTGGTTCTGGTGGTGATTCTTGAGGCGATTCATATGGCGGCGAAGCTGCTTTTCGATATGCCCCGCGGCCTCTTCGAAGGCGGCATGCGCATCGCCGGCGTTGGCCGCCTCACCCTTGAAGATCACGCCCTGCATGACATGCGCGACGATCGCGCAGCGAAAACCGTGATCGTGAGGTCCCTTGCCGAAGGTGACCTGCGCCGAAATCGCGCGCGAGAAATATTTCTCGGCGATCCCGGTCAGCCGCTCCTCGACACGCGCCTTGAGCGCGTCACCGGTTTCGATCTGATGGCCCGATACGCGAATGTCCATGAAGGGGTTCCTCTTTTGAAGCGGCGCCGCCCGTGCGGCATAGCGCCTGGAAAATCAACCGTCGTTGCTCGCCGCCGGCCAGAGCGGATCGTTCAAGCCGGCGATGAAAATGCGATGCCGCGCCAACTCGTCGGCCGACGCGGCGTGCGGACGCGGCGCGCGATAAACCGATTGCGGCCGGCGCAGGGCAACAGCC
>CAYQVL010000089.1:0-6951 GCA_964420825.1 uncultured Sphingomonadaceae bacterium | reverse complement strand
CCGGCGCTCGGCATCATCCTGACCTTTCATATCGTTACGCTAGGCTGGATATTCTTCCGCTCGGACAGTTTCGCCAGCGCGACGCAGTTCCTCGCGGGGATCGCAGCGGGCGACTGGTCAGGGACGATCCTGACGCCGCTCGGGCTGGCGCTGATCGTCTTCGGCACGGCGCTCCACGCTTTCCCGCCGCACGCCGTCCAGCTGACCGCGATCAAGGTTCGCCGCCTGTCGGCTCTCTGGGTCGGGCTCGCCACCGGTGTAGCCATCCTCGTAGTCGACGCAATGCGCCCCGAGGGCGTGGCGCCGTTCATTTATTACCAGTTTTAGGAAAGGCGAAATGGCCAAGGAAAACGACCTGCTCGCCGAACCGCCCGAAGCGGCGCCGTTGCCCGATACCATGGGGCTCGAACACACGCTGTCGCCTGTCGATCTGCCGCCGCCCGACGAAGCGGAAGCACGCCCCTTGTTGTGGACGTCGACGGTGATCGCCGTAGCCGCGATCTTCTTGGCATTGTTCAATGCGACCGCCATCCGCGGCTGGGCGGTTGAGCTGACACCGGGGCCCTACACCCAGCGCGTCGTCGAGCTGGCCGACGGCTGGTATGCGACCACCGATAGCGTGGGGCTGACGCGTCCCGGCGAAATCATGAGCCGCGGTTGGGAGAACGTAAAGGCGCTCGAATTCGGGGGCGAAGACGAGGCCGTCGAGGATGAGGTCGCACCCGCGGACCGCAAGATGGTAGCGCCGCCGGTGCCGAGCGACGATGATGAACCGCGACCGGGGTTTTCGGTCGGCTAGCTTTGCGATTGTCGCGCAACTTGCACAAAAAAGGGCCGCCTCCGATCGCGGAGACGGCCCGTGCGACCCGGTTAGTAAGGGGATCCCTTACCGGTAAAAGATATGGTCTTCGATCTGCGTCACGCGCGGTCGCGATTGATGGAAGCGCGAAGGAGCATAAGCCGCGTGATAGAACACCGCTTCGCCGACTACGGGCTCGCTGACGGCGTTGCGGGCGTCAAGCGCAACATCCATAGCGGACTGCCAGCGCGCATCGTTGCGCGACGGGTTGTAGGCGTTGGTATTGAAAAACTGGCCGCGCTGGTGCGCGACGCCGCATATCGTATTGGGGAAGCGCGGCGATTCGACGCGGTTCATGACGAGCTGAGCAACGGCGAGCTGACCTGTGTGCGACTGATTGGCCGCTTCGTGGCGGACAATCTTGGCAAGGCAGAGCAAGTCGGCGTCGACAGTGTCGTTGATCGCGAGCTCTTCTTCGGCGGGCGCGGGAGAAGCTTGGAGCTCAACAAGATCGGCGCTGTCGTCGAGGGCGATGGTCGGCTCGGCGATGTGGCCTGCGAGCGTATAGGGATCCATGGCGTCTCCAATGCCGCTGGCGGCGAGAAGCTCTGCGTCGGATTCATTGTCGGCTGTGGTTTCGCTCTCAAAGGCAAAACCGGTGGCTAGTGGCAAAATCGCCGCGCCGCCGAGGATAGCGGCAGATAGCGCAAAAAACATGTGTTTGCGTCCAAAGGACATTCATTACTCCATCGGGTGCGCCAAATGGCCGGTGCCGCTGTAAAAACCGTATTGAGCGGGCCGTTCCAGATCACGTCTTGCCATATGAGTGCGCGTTGTGCGCTGCCCCGGGCCTTGAACACCCCTCTAGTGGATTGTGCACCGCAGCATTGCAATCGATCTACGATGAGCCGTGAACCCAACGCGACAGCCCGCGTAACAAAATTACGCGTTTAAGCGATGAATTAACCAACTAAAGTATTGATTTTACGCTCTTCGCTCTCAGTTCCGCCGAAAATGCGTATCGTTAACACCGCTGGTCCCGTTTTGACCCCGGCAACGCCGCGGCGCGGTGAATCGACTCGTCGAACGCCGCGCTTGTCTGCTAACAGGGCCTTCGGCGGAGTCGGGCAAGTGCTGACCGGCAGCGTCAAAGGGGCGAGGGACGAGCATGCGCCGATCGCGGGCTATACCGTTTTTGACCGCCGGGATCGCGACGCTGATCGCGCTCGGTTCGTGCAGCGAGGCGCGCACCGCTCCGCCTGCGAGCGTTTCGGCGGAACCTGCGGCAATGCCGGCAAGCGCTCCGGTCGCGCCGTCCGCCCCGCCAGTGCAGGCCGATGCTGCCGATCCAGCGCCGGGCGCATCCGACACCGCCATCGCTCCCGTCGCGCCTCCGGCCGGCGAACCGCGTCGCTACACGATTATCGGCACCGGCGACATCATGATGGGCAGCGACTGGCCCGAACCCGGCTTCGATCCCCGCATCGTGCCGGGCGCCGATCCCGCGGTGGTCACAGGCGCGCCGCTGGTCGAGCTTTTCGCGCAGGCCGATGTTGTCTTCGGCAACTATGAGGGTACGATCCATGGCAGCGACGAGGACGCCAAGGAGTGCCGCAACCCCGAATTTTGTTTTGTCTTTCGCAGCCCGCCTTTCCACGCCGATTATTTACGCCGCGCGGGCTATTCGCTGATGTCGAACGCCAACAACCATGCTCGCGATTTTGGTGAATCGGGCCGGCGCGCGACCTATGCCGCGCTGACCGGAGCAGGGATTGCGGTCGCTGGCGGCGATGTCGAAGGCATGCGCATCGCCGTCCAGACTTTGGACGACGGCCGCCGTGTCGGTCTTGTCGCCTTTGGTCACAATCCCGGGCTGCTCAGCGTCCAGGATTATGCGCGGGTCGGAGCGATGGTGCGCGCCGCCGAAGCGCGGGCAGATATCGTTATCGTCTCGTGCCATATCGGCGCCGAGGGTTCGGCCTATAGCCAAGTGACCCGTGCGACCGAGATGTTCCTCGATGAAGATCGCGGTAATCCCTATCGTTTCGCACATGAGGCGATCGACGCCGGCGCCGATGCGGTGTTCTGCCACGGGCCGCATATTCCGCGCGCCGTCGAGGTTTATCGCGGCAGGTTCATCGCCTACAGCCTTGGCAATTTCTGGACTTATGGCCGCTTCAACCTGCGCGGCGACAGCGGTTTGGCGCCGATCGCCCGGCTCGAGGTCGACGGCGACGGGGCGTTGCTCGCGGCGCAGATCGTATCGGCACGGCAGGAACGGCCCGGCGGACCCGTGCTCGATCCGCGCGGTGAGGCGGCGCGCCGGATCGCCTTTCTCACGGCGCGCGACTTTCCCGAAAGCGGGACGCAGGTCGACAGCGCCGGACGGATAAGCTGGCCACACTAGTCAGCCGCGATCGTGCGCGTTCTCCCGATCGAATTTGTCGAGGCGGCGCTTGCCGAACAGCATCCCGCGTTCGAGCCGAGCGCCGAGCGCCGCATAATAAGCGCTGAGAAAGTCGTGATCGTGATCGTCGTAATGCCAACCGATCTTGCCGCGGATCGTGTTGGCGACGCTCTGTTGGGTGTCCGCATTGCCCGAGCGGAGCACGGTTTCGAGCGTCTGGAGTTCATATTCGCCATAGGCATCGAGCTGCGCGTCGGTGAAGGCGAAGCGATTGCGCCTATCGTCATCGGAATCGGCGAGATCGGCCTCCAATTTGCGTTGCGGCGCATGGACGACCCAGGTACCGGCGATAATATCGCCGGCGCGCAGACGGTCCTTGTTGAACAGCGGAAAGAACAGGAAAAGAGCCGCCCAGGCGAAGCCGGCGAGAGCGACGAGCCCGTTCGTTTCCTCGCCTCCGAAGAGCAGCCCCAGCGGCAGATATATTTCGAGTTCGCGCATCAGGTTGCGGGCGATGACGGCGTCGGCGGTCAGCCTCCCGCCATCGCGCGCGACGACGCGCAATCCCGTCATCCGCTTGCCGAGCGTGGCCGAGCGGCGGCCCATCTCGAAGGCGATGAAGTAGAAATTGCGCAGCAGAAAGACCCCGAGCATCCAGACGATGAAAACCAGCTGGACGCCGTCTTCGGACCCGCTCGCCGCCGTGCCGATTCCCGCGAAGGCGAGGACCAGGGTCAAGAGGACGAGGCAGGTGATGAGCAACAGGAAATCGATGATGAACGCGCCGGCCCGCTGCCCCGCTGTCGCCAACCTGATCCGCAGGTCGACGCCTTCGGGGGTCACCAATGTGCGCTGGTTGCCCGCCTGATAGGAGAGCGCCGGGTTAACGCTGGCCACGGATCAGCCCCGGCAGATAGAAATAGGCGCACCAGCTCGCGAACATCGCCGCGGCGATCGCGTAGCGCAGGCCGTCGCTGGTGATCAGCTGGCGGCCAAAACCCTCAAGCAGTCCGGCGAAAAGCAGCATGACGATCACGCCGATCATCGCCGTTGCCGCGGTGCGTCCAGCTTTGCGCGCCGCTGCAAGTCGCGCCTGCATGCCGGGAAAAACGATTCTCGTGCCGATGTGCAGTCCGCCTGCGCCCGCGAGCGCGATAGCGAACAATTCGGTCGAACCGTGAATCAGCAGCCAGCCGCCAAGCTCGAAACCGAGCCCGCGCTCGACGAAGAGCGCCAGGAAAGCGCCTAGGATTGCGCCATTATAGATCATGAGCAGCGCCGTCGGCACGCCGAAGGCGAAACCGAGCGCAAAGGCGAAAATCGAAACCTGCGCGTTGTGCGTGAACAATTGCGTCGCGAAGGCCGAAAGGCCGCCCTCCATATCGTTGCCGTAAAGCGTCGCGCGCAGTTCGGCGGTGGAGGCCGCGGTGTCGCGGCCCTGCGACAGGCCTTCGGGCATGATCAGCCGATACCAGTCGGGATCGCTCGCCACGAGCAGATAGGCGGCGATCGCGCCGGCCAGCATGAGAGCGACAGCGATCAGCGTTTCGCGCCAGAGGCTGCGGATCGCCGCGGGCCAGTCATGCGCGAAAAAATCGCCGATGCGCCGCCCGAAACTCGTGCGAACGCCGTAGACGAAGAAATAGGCGCGCGTGCACAGCCCTTCGAGATAGGCGATGAGCGCCATGTCGAGCGATGTCGCGCGCGCCACCGACAGCGCCGAGAGCGCCGATCGATAGAGCACCGGCAGATCGAGCAGGTCTTCGTCGGACAGCGCCCTGAACGATCCCCGTTCGGCGCGGCGAAGCAATTTTTCGAGTTGGGCCCAATCGGCCTCGCGTTCTTCGCGGAAGGTCCTGCTCGAAAAGATAGCCTGTTGGGCAGCGCGCTCCATCACAGCAGGCTCCGGCGCTTGAGATTGACATAGCGGTCGATCAGCCGAGTGCCGATCTCGTCGTGGCGCGCCTCGAGGACATGCGCGCCCATCCGCCGCAATCGCGCGATAACGATGGCGCGCTCGCGGAGCAGCGCCGATGCGGCGACGGCGCGCGATACGTCTATCGGGTCTTCGGGCGGCGCGTTGGCGATGTCCTCCAGTTCGGCGTCGCGCATGACGACGAAGAGGACGAGATGGCGGTCGAGGAGCCGGCCTGCCGCGCGCAGCATCAGCGAGGCGCTTGTCGGATCGGCAAAATCGGTGAACAGCACGATCAGCGCGCGATGCGGCAACTGGCTAGCGAGCGTGGTCAGCGCGAGCGTATAGTTGCTTTCTTCATCGCCATAGTCGAGCCGCGCTGCAATACGTTGCAGCGTCGCAAGGCCGTGCGTTCCCGACACCGTCGGGCTGGACAGCGCCGGCTTGCCCGCGAAACCGAATAGGCTGGCCCTGTCGCCGACCTTGAGCGCTACCCAGGCGGTCAGCAACGCCGCGGAGATCGCGCGGTCGATGCGCGGCAGGCCTTCGATCGGCTCGGACATCGTTCGCCCGCTATCGAGCGCGAAGACGATATGGTTGTTGCGCTCGGTGCGATACTCCTTGGCGAGCAGCTCGCTGTGGCGCGCCGACTGCTTCCAGTCGATCGAACGGCGATCCATGCCGGTCTGGAATTCGGTCAACGCTTCGAATTCGGTGCCTTCGCCGCGTTCGATCTGGGCGATCAGGCCGAATGCCGCATCGCGCAGATAGAACTGGATACCTTTGTCGTGAATAAGGCCGATATCGGGGGTGACAAGGATCTCGGCGCCGAAATAATCTTGCCGCTGGACCCAGGCGAGACCGAGCGGCCCCGTCCAGCGCGTCCACGCCTCGTCGATCCGCGCGGCGCCGCGCCGCGCGGCGCTCAGGCTGATATCGACTTCGGCGCGGCCACCGATCATTGCTGCCGATGTGCGCCGGCCGCCGCTTGCGTCGAGCCGTTCGTCAAGCGCCAGCGCTACTTCGACACGGCTGGGGGCGGCTCGCGCATCGACCTCGCCGTTGGGGAGCAGAAACCGCAGCCGCGCGGTGACGATGAATGGTGCGCCGACCCCGGCCGCGCCTGGCTTGTCGAGTTCGACCGCCATATGCTTGGCCGATTTGGCGGCGATCGCGTCGGTGACGATCAACGCTGCTACCATTACCGCCCAAAACAGCCCGGCATACCAATAAGCTGGTGAGGTGACCGCGATCACCAGCGCGACCGGTGCCGCGAGCGCTGCAACGCCGATGGCGCGGGCGGTCGGATAGATCAACGCGGCGCCTCGATCTGATCGATCAGGCCTTCGACGATCGCATCGGGCGAGCGCCCGTCGATCTCCGCCGAAGCCGAAAGGATGACACGATGGCGCAAGACCGCGGGCGCAAGCGCCTTGACGTCGTCGGGAATGACATAATCGCGCCCGTCGAGCGCCGCGCGCGCCCGCGATGCGCTCGCCAGCATCGCCGCGGCGCGCGGGCTCGCGCCGGCGTCGAGATCGGCGGTCTCGCGCGTCGCGCGGATCAGCGCGACGATATAGCCGGTAATGTCGGGGATCAGCTTGACCTCCATCACCGCGGCGATCGCTTCGCCGATGGCGGTGTGATCGGCTTGGGCGGCTATGCCGAACTCGGCGGCTCTGGGCGCGCCCGAGCGTGCGCCATAGACGGCGACGATCTTGCGCTCCTCCTCTTCGCTCGGATAGCCGACCGCGAGTTTGAACAGGAAGCGATCAAGCTGCGCCTCGGGCAGCGGATAGACGCCTTGGTGTTCGATCGGATTTTGCGTCG
>CAYQVL010000088.1:1052-6974 GCA_964420825.1 uncultured Sphingomonadaceae bacterium | reverse complement strand
AACACCTCGGCGACAAGCGCGTCATGCTGTTGCGCAACCATGGTCCCGTCGTCATTGGCCCGACGCTGCCGATCGCCTTGCTGCAATATTGGGCGCTCCAGCGAGCCTGTGAAATCCAGCTTGCAACGATGTCGATGGGCGAACCCGTCCGCGTGCCCGACGATGTCATTGCAGTTCACCAGCGCGATTTGTTCCAGGCGCAAGCGTCCGCCGAGCCGGGGCGCGCCGAATTCGACGCCTGGGTCAGGCGGATCGACAAGATCGACACCAGTTGGCGCGAATAGCGGACAAGGCAAGGCGCGCCCGTGGACGCCCGTGCCGACTATCGGCGCCCTGAGCCTTCTATAATGCCAGCATGACAGAGATCGCCTTATGACCCGGATGACCGTCAACGGCCAACCCGTCCATTACCGGATGGACCCGCAAACGCCGCTATTGTGGGCATTGCGCGACGCATCGAACCTGACCGGAACCAAATATGGTTGCGGCATCGGCATGTGCGGCGCGTGTACCGTTCATATCGATGGCGAGGCGGTGCGGTCGTGCCAGATCAGCCTCGCCGATGCCGAGGGCGGTTTCATCACGACGATCGAGGCGCTGTCGCGCTCGCGCGACCATCCGGTGCAGCAGGCGTGGATCGAGAAAATGGTCCCGCAATGCGGCTTTTGCCAGTCGGGTATGGTGATGGCGGCGGCAGCGCTGCTCGAACGCAATGCCCGGCCCAGCGATGAGGAGATCGACGCGGCGATCACCAATATTTGCCGCTGCGGCACCTATCCGCGAATTCGCGAAGCGATCAGGCTGGCGGCGCGCGTGGCGCGCGGCGATGAGCGGCTCGCCGCGGCGCCGCCGCCGGGAATCGATCCCGCCGAGGCCGCTCGGCAGGTCGGGGCATTGACCCCGACTAGCGAGGACGAGGGGGAAGACCCCGGACGCATTCGTAACGATTAACAAAAGCTTGCTGCTTCCTGACTCGCGGGTTCAGGCTCACCTCATAGCCATGCCGCTATACCGTCTCCATCAGTGGCCGTTCCCCTATGCCGCCACATAGCTTTAAGGAGACCAAGCAAATGCGTATCAAGATGATCGCTCTGTTGCTGGCGGCGACTGCGGCAACCCCCGCGCTTGCGCAGCCTATGACTACAGAAGACCTGACCGCCCGCGTCACCGCCGACGCCAACCCCGTTCAACTCGCCATGCTTCAGCGCGGCGATCGCGCTGAACGTCGGCGAGAGCGGCGCGCCGAACGCGCCGAGAACCGCAATGACCGTGGCGAAGCACGGGTAGACCATCGTCAGGATCGTCGAGCCGACCGGCGGCAGGATCACCGCGTCGAACGCCGGGTAGACCATCGTCAGGATCGTCGAGCCGACCGGCGGCAGGATCACCGCGTCGAACGCCGGGTAGACCGTCGTCAGGATCGTCGAGCCGACCGGCGGCAGGACCACCGCGTCGAACGCCGGGTAGACCGTCGTCAGGATCGTCGCACGGAAAGTCGAATTGATCGTCGCCAAGACAGGCGTGCGGAGAGCCGATATGACCGCCGTCAGGATCGCCGCGAGGTCCGCCGCGACTATCGTCGCGACCAGCGGAACTGGAACCGCAGCTGGCGCAACGACCGCCGCTACGACTGGCAGCGTTACCGCCAGTCTAATCGGCGCCATTACAATATCGGGCGCTATTATGCTCCCTATCGCGGCTATAACTATCGGCGCTTCAGCATCGGCCTCAACATCGGCTCGGCGTTCTTCGGTTCGCGCTACTGGATCAACGACCCGTGGCAATATCGTCTGCCGCCGGCTTATGGCGGCTATCGCTGGATCCGCTATTATGACGACGTGCTGCTCGTCGATACGCGCACCGGCTATATCGAAGACGTGATCTACGATTTCTTTTACTAGGCCGCCGCCAACCACGAAGCGGCCCGGAGCGCCATCGCTCCGGGCCGTTTTCGCGCGGCCAACGCGTTCTGATTGCTGACCGCGAGGTTCAGCTTCTTCTCACCTTGGCAAGCATATTCTGAACCCATCGGGCTGACATGGCCCGCAGGAGACGATATGATGCGTAGATTATCCTATATCCTCTTGCTGGCTTCGGCGATCGCCACGCCGGCGCTCGCCGCCCCGCAAGTGCGTGGCGACTTGTTGCTCGGTGACGTCACGGCACGCGTTGAACTAGCGCAGCGCGGCAACAATCAGGGTCACAACGTCCAGCAGCGAAACCGCGGCAATGAGGGCACGCGCAATCGCCAGAGCGGCAACCGTGACTATAACCGGAATGACGAGCGCAGGGATCGCGGTTGGGACCAGAATAACCAGCGCGGAAATCGGGACTGGAATCACGACGACAGACGCGACGATCATCAGGCCTATCAGCGTCGCGGCAACGACAACGATTGGAACCGCCGCGATCGCCGTGCGGACAATAATTGGAGGCGCGACTGGCGCAACGACCGGCGATATGATTGGCGGAGCTATCGCAACACTAACCGCGGCTATTACCGTCCGGGCCGCTATTATGCACCCTATCGCAATCACCGGTACAGCCGCTTCAATATCGGCATCTCTCTGGGATCGGGCTTTTTCGGCCAGAACTACTGGATCAACGACCCCTGGCAGTATCGCCTGCCGCCGGCGTACGGCCCCTATCGCTGGGTCCGCTATTATGGCGACGTAATACTCGTCGACGTCCGCACCGGATATGTCGCCGACGTCATCTACGATTTCTTCTGGTAGGGAGAAGCGCAGCGAGAATTGGGGCGGGTCGCGAGGCCCGCCCCTTTTTCGTGTCCAGCAGAGCTAGCCGCGGATGAAGGGAATCATCCGCGCAAGCGTGAGATCGCGGTCGAGGATATGATGTTTGAGCGCGCCAATGACGTGCAGGACAATCAGGCCGAGCATGATCTTGCCGAGCAGGCCATGGACGGTTTCAAGCGTCGAGTGCGCGCCGTCGCTGCGGGCGACCGGAAGAACGGGCATCTCGAACAATCCGAAAAAGCTGATCGATTCGGCGCGCCCGGTCGACACGGCAAGCCAGCCGAGCACCGGCAGCGCGATGATCAACAGGTAGAAAATAACGTGTACGGCTCGCGCGAGCACGCGCTCCCACGCCGCCTGGGTCATCAACGGAGCCGGCGGCTTATAGGCTAATCGCCAGCCGACCCGTCCGACACTCAGAACCAGTACCGCCAATCCGATCGCGAAATGCTGCCCCATCCAGAAACGCCGCGTCTCGCGCGCCATATCCTCATGTAGCAGGCCGATTGTGATATTGGCCAAAATCAGCGCTGCGATCGTCCAGTGGAAAGCAATCGCACCGCGAGAATATCGACTGGCGGAAGACTGGCGCGTTGACATGAAGCGTTGCTCCTTCTTTGGTCGCACTGGATTTTTCGCTCAGGTGCACCCGGGTCAATAAGGGGAAAAACAGGATGTTCCAGAAACTTTTTGCCGTCATCGCGGCGTTGACAGCCTTGGTGCCCGCAATGGCGCAGAGCGATACAGCCCCAACAACTATTATTCATGCCGGCAGGTTGATCACCGAAGCAGGACAACCGGCGCGCGGCCCTTCAACGATCACGGTGCGTAATGGCCGTATTGCGAGTATCGCCGATGGCCTTGTGGCGCCTGCGACTGGAGCTACGCTCGTCGACCTCTCGAACCGCACCGTGCTTCCCGGGCTGATAGAGATGCACAGCCATCTTACCGGCGATCCGGGCGGCGATTATCGGGACGAGGCAGTCGAACCCGATGAATGGGGCGTGGCTATCGGAACGCGCAATATGCTGCGAACGACGCGCGCGGGCTTCACAACGGTCCGCATGCCGGGTTCGGGCGCCGAAGCCGGGATGGTGCTTCGCCGTGCGACGGCCGAAAACATTCTGCCGGGTCCGCGCATCCTGACATCGGGACCGGCGATTTCGATCATTGGCGGGCATGGCGACGTCTCGGGCTTCCGGCCCGAAGTCAACGCGGTGCTTAGCGGCAACAACACTTGCACCGGACCGGCCGAATGCGCTGCCCGCGTGCGCGAGGCCGGGCGCCGCGGCAGCGATTTTATCAAGATTACTGCAACCGGCGGCGTTCTTTCACAGCAGGCCCGCGGGCTCGACCAGCATTTCACCAACGAGGAAATGCGGGCGATCGTCGCCGCCGCGCATGGCCTCGGCATGCATGTCGCGGCGCACGCGCATGGACCGCGCGGGATCGAGGCTGCGGCGCGCGCGGGCGTCGATTCGATCGAGCACGGGACCTTCGCCGACGATGCGGCGCTCGCTGCGATGCGCGCCAACGGCACCGCCTTCGTGCCGACGCTGATGGCCTATACGGGCATCCGCGAACGGCTTGGCACGGGCGTCTACACGCCGCAGGTCGAAGCCAAGGTTCGCGAGACGCTTGCCGTTGTCGGCCAAGCGGCGCGGCGCGCCCATGATCAAGGCATCACCATCGTCTTCGGCACCGATGCCGGCGTGTTCGAACACGGCCGGAATGCCGAGGAGCTTGCGCTCTATGTCGAGATGATCGGGATGACGCCGACCGAGGTGTTGCGTTCGGCAACGCTCGATGCCGCCGAACTTCTCGGCATGGAAAACGAGATTGGCAGGCTGGCCCCCGGCTATTCTGCCGACCTGATCGCGGTGGCGGATGATCCTCTCACCGATATCCGGGCGCTCGAGGCTGTCGACTATGTCATGGTGCGTGGCCAGCCGATCGAATGACCGCCGCCTTGGGCGAAGCGCTTTGCATGGGCGCGGCTTTTTGATAGCGGAGCGCGAATGAGCGTTACCGACAAAGCCGTCCTTGCGCAGCGTAACAGCGCAATCGCCGACCATATTTCCGCCCAACCCGGCGTTCAGCGCATCGCGAATCGGGCGCTCGATCTCTTTGTGGCACGCGATTTTCTCGACGATGAGGAGTGCCGCCTGCTGATCGAAAAGATCGACAACGACGCCCGCCCCTCGACCTTGTTGGCGTCCACCGATGATCAGGAATTTCGCACCAGCTATAGCTGCGACTTCAATCGGCAGGCGCCCGAAATCGACGCGATCGAGGAGAAGATTGTGCGTTTCATGGGCATACCGAAGGAGAATGGCGAAACCATCCAGGGTCAACGCTATGCCGTCGGCCAGCAGTTCAAACCGCATCATGACTGGTTCTACGCCGATCAGGATTACTGGAAGACCGAAAAGGATCAGGGTGGTCAACGTATCTGGACGGCAATGGTGTTTCTGAACGACACCCAGACTGGCGGCGCGACGCGTTTCAAGAAAATCGGCAAGATGTTCCACGCCGAAAAGGGCAAGCTTCTATGCTGGAACAATCTCGATGCGCATGGCGAACCCAACACTTGGACGCTTCATCAGGGGATGAAGGTGCGCGAGGGGGTCAAATATATCATCACCAAATGGTTCCGCGAACTGCCGTGGATATATTCGGGCGAACCGTCGCAATACTGATGTCCTGCGGCGGCTGCCACCTCGCTTTGGCAGAAACTCGTGACCCGTTCGTCGAACCATGCCTCGCCGGCATTCAATTCGACGCTAGCTTGCGTCGTTTCACCGACTGCGTTACTAATGCAATACACCATTTCTCCGGGAGCTCTCACACGATGATTCGCACTTCCATTCTCCTCGCATCCGCTGCGCTGATCGCGCCGCTTGCTGCGTCGCCTGCCTTGGCCTTTCAAGCCGAAACGACTACCGACGCCGCAGACACCGTGACGCAAGATCAACAACTGCGCGCACTTTTTGCGGCCGCCGATGAGGACAATCTGCGCCGCAATCCGATCGGCGCGATTTTCCGCGGCGATATGCGCTATGCCGACCAGCTCGGCGATTTCATCACGGACGAATATTTCGACGCCGAGCGCGTAGCCGCAACGAACGAACTGAACGCGCTGCACGCGATCGATCGCGCTGCGCTG
>CAYQVL010000088.1:0-1042 GCA_964420825.1 uncultured Sphingomonadaceae bacterium | reverse complement strand
AGAACGTCTCCCAGCTGCAGGAAGAGTTGACTTCCACCGAGAACAAGATCGCTTATGACATTTTCGAGCGCGAGCGCGAAGAAGCGCTGCGCGACCTGACCCCCGAAATGATGGCGTTGACTGTCGTTCGTCCGGTCAACCACTTTTCGGGCTTTCACACCTTCTACCCGACCTTCGCCTCGGGAGAAGGCGCCGCGCCGTTCAACACGGTGGCGGACTATGAAAACAATCTGGCTCGCCATGAAGATTTCATCGCCATCAGCGACCGTGCGATCGGCCGCTTCCGCGAAGGCATGGCGTCGGGTGTCGTCGAGAGCAAACTGACCATCGGCCGCGTAGTCGAACAGTTCAATACTCAGCTCGAAGGCGGCATCGAGGGCTCTCCCTATTACAAGCCCGCCCTCAACTTCCCCGACGATTTCTCCCAAGCCGACAGGACGCGACTGACCGCGGCCTATCGCCAGGCGACCCGGAATATTTTCGACGCCTATACGCGGATGCGCGACTTCCTGCGCGATGAATATCTGCCGGTAGCACGCGAAGGCGTAGGACTCGTCCATATGCAGGGCGGCGACCGGCTTTATGCGCAGATGGTTCGCGACACTACGACGCTCGATCTGACGCCTGACTATATCCACGATCTCGGCCTCGCTGAAGTCGCGCGGATCACCCAGGGCATGGAAGAGATCAGGACCGAAGTCGGCTTCGACGGCACACTCCAGGAATTCTTCGAATTCATCCGCACCGATCCGCAGTTCAAGCCTGCATCGCGCGAATGGCTCGGCGAGGAATACTACCGGATAGGCGAACTCGTCGACGCACAGATCGGCAATCTGTTCTCGACGCTGCCGACGAGCCCGCTTGAAATCCGCGCCGTCGAGCCCTTCCGTGAGGCGACTGCGGCGGGTGGTTCATACCAGTCGGGCACGCCCGACGGATCGCGCCCCGGCATCTTCTATTACAATGCTTATAATCTCGACGAACGCCTGACGCCGGGGATGACGACGCTCTATCTGCATGAAGGCGCACCGGGCCATCATTT
>CAYQVL010000087.1:0-6977 GCA_964420825.1 uncultured Sphingomonadaceae bacterium | reverse complement strand
GGCTATCTCTTCGCACCGCCCGGCTGGAGCCATGATGGTACGCGCGATACCAGCGACACGATCAAGGCGCGCTGGCTTGAAGGAAACCGTGACGCTCCTCAATCCGCCGAGCAGAAGCCGGCCGGCGGCGTCGAGGCGGAGGCTTCGACAAGCGCCGTTTGAGCGCGGCGCTCCTCCGCAAAAAAAGGCCGGCGGATCACTCCGCCAGCCCTCTTTTGCGCCATTCGAACCGCCTAGAAGCGCTGGCGGACGGTGAGTCCGAAGGTGCGCGGCTGGCCGACGCTGAAACCGAGCCGGGCGCGCCCGCCGCGTTCACGATCGAACGACAGCAACGCATTCTCGTCGAACACGTTGTTGACATAAGCCGACACATCGAGCCCGCTGCCGAGTTCGACGCCGACGCTGAGGTTGACGATTTCATATGACGGCAGGTTGAGGTCGATGATCGTCGCATTGGCGCCCGAGGCGCCGCCGAACGGCAGCCCCGAAACGAACGAACGCGGATTGTTCTCCTGGTCGCTGGGCTGGGTATAGCGATCGCCGATATGCTGGAGCGAAGCGCGGATAAAGCCGATCGAATCCCAGTTCGGATCGAGCGGGAAGGTATAGCCCGCATTGATCGCGATCTGGAAATTGGGGACCGAAGGAAGCCGGTTGCCCGAACGGATGCCGCCAATCACCGCGCCCGTGCCGTCGGTCACGGTCGAATCGAACTCGGCCTCGACGACGCTCCCGGCGATGCTGATATCCCAATGTTCCGACGGCTGCACGGCGAATTCGAACTCGAGGCCCATGGTGTGCGCCTCGGGAACGTTGAAGACGATCCGCGACGAACACGATCCGGCGTCGAGCGTCACCTGGAGGTTGTTGATTTCGGTATAGAAGGCGGCGGCGTTGAAGGTGAACATCCGCGTCTGCGCCTTCATCCCGACTTCGTAGTTCCACAGCGTTTCGTCGTCATAATCCTGGAAACCGCCGAAGATCGCCGCATCCTGCGGAGTGCACAGCGGGATGTTGAGCGGATCGTTGACGCCGCCGAGCCGGAAGCCGCGCGAGGCCTGGGCGTTGAGCCTGATGACGTCGGAAGCGTCCCAGCTCAGCAGGAAGCGTGGCGTGAATCCGTCCGACGACGTCCGGTCGACGACCCCGACATCGCCATTGGCGAACAGCCCGCCGGTGGTGATCGTGCGCACCTCGCTGAAGTCGTAATAGCGAACGCCCGCAGTCGCCGTGAACCGGTCGGTGATGTCGAAGCTCGCCTCGCCGAACGCCGCGACCTGTTCGATCGAATAGGGAAGGTCCGAATTGAAGGGCGAATCGGCCGGGAAGCCGTTGGCCACCGCCGCCGACGTTCCGGCGCCGAGCGTCGCGTCGGTAAAGGCGTCATAGCCCGGCGTCGGCAGCCGCTGCATGTAGACGCGGTCGGTGTTCGAATAGAAGCCGCCGATCAGCCACTGGAAACGGTTCGACCCCGTCGAGCCGAGGCGCACTTCCTGCGTGAACTGCTCGAGATCGGTAGTGTCGCGCAGGTTCGACGGCAAAGTCACCGCTGCCGCCGGATAGCCGAGATCGACCGAAACGCTGCCGGTCAGCGCGCTCGCATCGCGGCTCACGAGGATGTCGCGATTGGTATAGCTGCTGATCGAGGTAATTTCGGCGGGGCCGAGGTCGAAGCGCATGACGAGATCGGCGATCAGCGTCTCATCGCGAAATTCCTCGTCGCGCAGCAGATATTGCTGGCGTTCGCCGAGCTGGATCGGCGTCCGCGTCGTCGTGAAGGGGTTGGCGAAGAGGTTGAACACCTCCTGGCGATTGAAACCGTCGGTTTCGATTTCCTGATAGAGGATGCGCGGGGTGATCGTGATATCGGGCGTCGGCTCGAACGACACGGCGATACGGCCGCCGTAACGCCGCCCCGAATTGACATCCTCGGTGACGCCGCCGCCTTCGCGCAGCGCATCGATAAAGCCGCCGAATTCGGTGTAGTAGCCGACCGCGCGAACCGCCGCGACGCCGCTGATCGGCGCGTTTACCATGCCGCGTAAATGACCGCCGATCTCGCCGCCGTCGATGACGTTGAGATTGCCCTCGATGGCGCCCGCGAACTGACTGGGATCGGGCTGGTTGGTGATATAGCGCAATGTGCCGCCGACCGAACCCGACCCGAACAGCGTGCCCTGCGGACCGCGCAGGGTTTCGATGCGGTTGAGGTCGAAGAGGTCGATGTCGGGTGTGAACAGCGACAGCGAGATCACCGATTCGTCGAGATAGACGCCGACCTGTTCCTTGACGCCCGGCTGGTCGCGGACGATCTGCCCTGCAGACACGCCGCGAATGGCGACCTGGCTCTGGCCGGGCCCGAGGTTCTGGATCGTCAGCCCGGCGACGTTGCGCGCGATATCCTCGATCGAGCTGGCGTTGGCGCGCTCGATCGCCTGTTCGGTCTGCGCATTGATCGAAAAGGGCACGTCCTGAATGGACTCGTCGCGCCGCGTCGCGGTGACGATGATGACGTTCGAATCGCGCGCTTCGGCGGCGCCCTCGGTCTGGGCATGAGCGGCTCCGCCCAGCAGCAAGGCCGCGGCCGAACATCCCGAAAGCAAGGCGACTGATTTCTTTGAAAAGACAAACATTCGACATCCCCCCTCATTTGATTTGTTATGCCGACACTATTACGTAAGCCTTGGCGTCAACCAAAGCACGAAATTGATGTCGATCAATAATCCTCGGGGGCCGTGGTGACTGGGACACAGTATCGCGGACCGGCGACATGGGTGACGCCCATGCGGCGCAAAAAAGGGCCGGGAGATCGCTCCCCCGGCCCAGTCATTCACAGGAACGAACCCCCTAAAAGTTGTAAGCGCGCTCGCCATGTTCGGCGAGGTCGAGGCCTTCGCGCTCGGCCTGTTCGGCGACGCGGCCGCCGGTGACCGACCTAGCGATGCCGAAAGCGATCGCCGAGCCGACGCCCGCCCAACCGATCGCCACGAGCACACTCTTGAACTGGATGACGAACTGGGCGCCCGCGGCATAATCGCCGTCGCCCGGCCCGCCGAGTCCCGGCATCATCGTGAAGGCGGTGCCGAGCGAGCCGATGATGCCGCCGATGCCGTGGATGCCGAAGACGTCGGCGGTGTCGTCGAAGCCGAGTCTGGGCTTGATGATCGCCACGAACCAGAAGCAAAGGATCGCGGCACCGGCGCCGAGCAGGATGGCGCCGAACGGCCCCGAATTTCCCGCGGCGGGCGTCACCGCGACGAGCCCCGCGATCGCTCCCGAACAGGCGCCGAGGAGCGAACCCTTGCGCCCGGTCGCAGCTTCGGCGAGCATCCAGAAGAGCACGCCGGCGGCGGTCGCGACGAAGGTATTGAGCACCGCGAGCGAGGCCACGCCGTCGGCTTCGAGCTCCGAGCCGCCGTTGAAACCGAACCAGCCGACCCAGAGCAAGCCGGTGCCGATCAGCGTCATCGTCAGCGAATGTGGCGGCATCGCCTCCTTCTTATAGCCGAGACGCGGACCGAGGATCAGGCAGCCGACGAGCGCCGAGATGCCGGCGTTGATGTGGACCACCGTACCGCCGGCGAAATCGAGCGCGCCCCATTCGAAGATCAGCCCTCCGCTCGCCCAGACCATATGCGCGATCGGGAAATAGACGATCGTCAGCCAGATTGCCGCGAACACCATGATGGTCGCGAATTTCGCCCGCTCGATCACACCGCCGACGACGAGCGCGGCAGTAATCGCGGCGAAGGTCATCTGGAAGGCGATGAAGATATATTCGGGGATTTTGACGCCGTCGCTGAAGGTGTCCGAGACGCTGTCCGACGTCACCCCGGCGAGGAAAGATTTGCTGAAGTCGGCGAAGAAGGCGTTGCCCGTGCCGCCAAAAGCCAGCGAATAGCCATAGGTCACCCAGACGATCATCGCGAGACACGCCACCGCCATGACCTGGGTCAAAACCGACGCCATATTCTTGGTCCGCGCCAGCCCGCCATAGAATAGCGCAAGGCCGGGTACGATCATCGCCATGACGAGCACGGTGGCGGTTATCATCCAGGCGGTGTCGCCCTTGTCTACGGTGGCGGCTTCGGCTGCCGCCGCGGCAGCGTCCTGCGCCCAGGCGGGGGCGGCGGAGAGAGCGGCAAGGGCGCCGGCGGCAAATTTGGTCAAGAATCGCATGATAACCCCCTAAAGCGCGGTATCGTCGGTTTCGCCGGTGCGAATTCGCAATGCAGCACCGACATCGAGCATGAATATCTTGCCGTCTCCGATCATCCCGGTGTTGGCGGCGGCGGCGATCGTCTCGATCACGCGCGGCGCCAGATCGTCGCTGACGACGGTCTCGATACGGATCTTCGGGACCATGTTCGTGGAATATTCCGCGCCGCGATAAACCTCGGTTTGGCCCTTTTGCCGCCCGAAGCCCTTAACCTCGATTACGGTCATTCCCTGGACGCCGATTTCGGACAAGGCTGCGCGGACCTCGTCGATCTTGAATGGTTTGATGATTGCGATGACAAGTTTCATACTGCCTCCCTGATCGAGAGAAGATTGCTGCACTGCAATATGATTGTCAAATGGCTATTTGTGCAAAAAGCCGGATATTTGCGACATAATATTTCGCAATAGAAGCGAAACACCTGTTTTTCCTAGCATCGCAATCACCGAAAAATATTTTCAGCTCGCCGTCAGCGCGCGGATATCGGGCAACGCGTCCTCGACCGCCTTCCTGCCGATATCGATGAGTTCCTCGGCGCGGGTGAAATTCGAGGTATCGATATGGCCGACCGGGAGCGCGAGCTCGAAATCGGGCGGATCGCGGTCGAGCGACAGCCGTGCGAGCCGCGTCAGCATGAGTCCGGTCGCACCGCGCACGACGCTGAGCGTCTTCACCTTGGAATTGGCGCCATCGCCCAGTCCGATCGCGCGGCGCCGCGCGATATAATCGCCCTGCAGGTTGATCGCGACCACCGGAAGCCCGCCGGCGAGCGCACGCGCAGGGCGCACAGGCACCGGCATCACCGCACCGCCGTCGGCGAGAACCTGGCCATCGCGCACCACCGGATGGAAAATACCGGGAAGCGCGATCGTCGCGTGGATTGCCTCGCAGATCGACCCATCGCCGAGAATCACCGCTTCGCCCGAAATCAGGTCGGCGGCGACGACGACCGTCGGGATGGCAAGCTGCTCGAAGCTCAGATCGCCGAGATGCTCGTCGACGAGCTTGGCGATCGCCTTGCCGCTGAGCACCGATCCGGCGCGCCAATTGGGGCCGAGATAGCGGAAGACGGTGCGCACATTCGAAACCGAATGCGCGAGCCGTTCGAGCGTATCGAGCCGCCCCGAGGCAAACGCGACCGCCGCGACGCCGCCGATCGATGTCCCCGCCATCGCGCCGATCTCGATACCGGCGGCTTCGAGCCCGCGCAGCGCTCCGATATGCGCCCAGCCGAGCCCGGCGCCGCCGCCCAATGCGAGCGCGATTTTCATTGCGCCTGCGCCTCGTCGACGATCGCCCGCGCCGCAACGAGGTCTTCCTCATCGACCATCACACGCACCGGGATCATGATGCCGACGCTGTCGGCGATATTCATGCCGGCATCGAAGCAGATCGCCGGGATTCCTTCGGATTCGAGCCGCGAGCGAACGATCTCGCCCTCGATCCCGCTTGAAAATTTGCCAAGTTCGACAAGCGCCATCAGCGATGCTCGCCGGCGGGAAGCGAGCTTTGGACGCGCACCGGAAGCCCGTCGATGCTTGTGGTGCGATGCTGAACGCGGGCGAGCCGCGCGGCTGGCGCTTCATTGGCGTGATATTTGAGCAGCGTCGCGCGATCGTCGATCCGCTCCATCATCGGCACGCCCCAGCCGCAGCTCGTCTGCACCGACTCGACCGCGATATCGAAAATCTGGCGCGTACCCGGCAGCATCTCGAAATCCCGCGCGAGCGCGTCCCAGCCTTCATCCTGCGGCAGCACCGGCGCGCCGCGGCCGTAGATACGCAGGATCCAGGCCGGATTTTCGAAAGCGCAGAACATGATCGTGATTCTCCCGTCGGCAGCAAGATGCGCATGTGTTTCGTTTCCCGATCCGCCGAGGTCGAGCCAGGCGACGCGGCCCGGCGAAAGCACGCGAAAGACGTCATAGCCCTTGGGAGAAAGGTTGATCCGGCCCTCGCCGGGGGACGTCGCGACGAAGAACATCGGCTGGCGGCCGATAAAGGCAATATGCTTGTCGCTCAAAGTGTCGGAAAAATCGGCCATCGGGTCCTCCCATCAACCTACCAGTTCTTACCGCGTTCCGCCGCCGCTGCTTCTTCGGGCAATATTTCGCGCCCGAGCGCGGCGTTGCGATGCGGAAACCGGCCGAAGCGGGCGATGATGTCGCGATGCTCGCAGGCGAACTCCAATGCCTCCTCGTCGCCGAGCGCGCCGAACAGTTCGATCGAGCGCTGCTGGTCGGCAAGCTCCTCGCTATGCATGAAGGGCATATAGAGGAACTGGCGCTGCGCCTCGGAATAGCCCGCATCATACCCCTTTCCGATCGCACGCTTGGCGATTTCCAGCGCGAGCGGGTCGGTCGAGAAGGCCTTGGCAGTGCCCCGGAACAGATTGCGCGAAAACTGGTCAAAGAGAATCACCGCGGCGAGCGCCCGTTCAGGCGTGCCTAGAAAATCCCCGGCGGGCCTGTCGCGCCGGCCTTCCAGGAGTGGTCCGAAACGCTCGGCGATCGCCGTATCGGTGGAATCCGCACCG
This sequence comes from uncultured Sphingomonadaceae bacterium, assembly GCA_964420825.1. Classification (GTDB taxonomy): domain Bacteria; phylum Pseudomonadota; class Alphaproteobacteria; order Sphingomonadales; family Sphingomonadaceae; genus Parasphingopyxis. The sequence continues at coordinate 223 of CAYQVL010000087.1, read as the reverse complement.
GCCCACCAGCCCTCCTCGCCGATTTCCTCGAACCAGAAGTCGAGAACCGCGCCGGGCCAGTCAGCCTTGCTCACGCCGCCGCCGTTCCTCCGACCGTCAGCCCCTCGATCAGCAGCGTCGGCTGCCCGACGCCCGCCGGGATCGACTGGCCGGCCTTGCCGCAAATGCCGATGCCCTCGTCGAGCGCGAGATCGTTGCCGATCGCCGCCACTTTCGTAAGCAC
>CAYQVL010000086.1:0-6984 GCA_964420825.1 uncultured Sphingomonadaceae bacterium | reverse complement strand
CCCGGGCATCGGGGCAGCCAAGGCGCAGGCGATCCTGGATCGCCGGCAGGATCAGCGTCGGCGCTGCAAGCTTGGCGTCGCGCGCGCCGCGCATCGCGACGAAATCCTCCTCGCTGACGCCGTCATGGACATGAACATTGGCGCGGCGCTGTTCATCGACGCTGGTCTCCCAGGCAAACTGGCTGCGCGTCTCGGGCAGATAGTCATGGCCGACGAAAATCCGCGTTGCGGCCGGCCGCTCGAGGATCTTGCGGATCGAGCGGTAGAGCGTCGCTGCGTCGCCGCCCGGGAAATCGGCGCGCGCGGTACCGTAATCGGGCATGAACAGCGTATCGCCGACAAAGGCGGCGTCACCGATCAGATATGTCAGGCAGGCCGGGGTATGGCCCGGCGTGTGCATGACGTGGATTTCGGTCTCGCCGAGCGGCAGGACATGATCGTCGGCGACGAGAATGTCGAACACGCCGCTGTGATCGCCATCGCCGTCGGCGATGTCATCGGCCTCGAAGATCGGCACGAACAGCGATTGCACATCGCTGATATGCTCGCCGACGACGACGCGCGCGCCGGTTTTCTCGCGGATATAGTGCGCGGCGGTCAGATGATCGGCATGGGCATGGGTTTCGAGCACATAGTCGAGGGTAAGGCCAAGTTGCTTGACCCTGGCCAGCAAGGCGTCGGCCGAGTCCACCGCGAGCCTTCCCGAGCGCGGTTCATAGTCGAGCACCGGGTCGATGATCGCCGCATGGCCGCCGGCCTTGTCGGCGACGATATAGCTGACCGTGTTGGTGGCATCGTCGAATTGGGCATGGATGTCGATCGTCATCGCAGAAACTCCTTTTTCATGAAATATAATTTAGCACTTGCTAATTTAGAATCAAGTAATATATTTACGTCATGATCGACCACAGCCAGATCGACCTGCTCACCGAGAGCGCCGGCAAGGCCGCCGGGATGCTGCGTCTGCTCGGCAACGAGCGACGGCTGATGATCCTGTGCCTGCTCGCCGACGGCGAAATGAGCGTCGGCAGCCTGCTGGCGCAGGTCGATCTGTCGCAATCGGCGCTGTCCCAGCATCTGGCGAAGATGCGCGAGGAGGGCCTGCTCGCCACCCGGCGCGAAAGCCAGAGCATCTTCTACCGGATCGGCGATCCCGCCGCGCTCAAGCTGATCGGCACGCTGGCCAATATCTTCTGCCCGCCCGAACTGAAAAAGGAACCGAAATGACCCTGCCCCTCATCGCTCCCCGCGACGCCGCCGCGCGCGTTGCCGCGGGCGACGCCGTCATCGTCGATATTCGCGAGGCCGACGAATACGCCCGCACCCATATCGCCGCTTCGCAATCGCAACCGCTGTCGATCGCCGAAAAGGCCGGTATCGCCGCCGATGACGGCCGCGCGATCATCTTCACCTGCCGCTCGGGCGGCCGCACCGCCGCGCATTGCGGCCGGCTGGCCGAAAATCAGCGCCCCGACGCATTCATTCTCGACGGCGGCATCGACGGCTGGCGCAAGGCCGGCCTGCCGCTCGAACAGGACCGCGGCGCCCCGCTCGAAATGATGCGGCAGGTGCAGATCGCGGCGGGCTCGCTCGTTCTCCTCGGCCTGCTGCTCGCCTGGCTCATCCACCCGGCATTTCTCGGTCTCTCCGCCCTTGTCGGCGCGGGTTTGACCTTTGCCGGCATTTCGGGTTTTTGCGGCATGGCGAACCTGCTCGCCCGGATGCCGTGGAACCGGCGCGCGGCGGCTTGACAGCAGACCATGATCGAAACGCTTCTCCTCGCCGCGCTCGGCGGCGCGCTCGTCGGCTTCCTGCTCTCCACTTTCGGCGGCGGGGGATCGGTGCTGGCGATGCCGTGGCTCGTCTATGTCGCCGGGGTCGGCGACACCCATGTCGCGATCGGCACCTCGGCCGCCGCCGTCGCCGTCAGCGCCGCCTTCGGCCTTTATGCCCAGGCGCGGGCGGGAGCGGTCAAATGGCCGTGCGCGCTTGTCTTCGGCGGTGCCGGCATCGCCGGATCGCTGATCGGCGCGTATTTGGCCAAGCAGGTCGACGGCCAGGTTCTGCTCACCTGGTTCGCGCTCGCCATGGCGACGGTGGCGGTTTCGATGGCGCTGCCCAAAAAGCATGAGGGCGATCCCGAAGTGCGGCTGACCCCTGGAATGACGATGAGGCTCGTGCCTGTCGGACTGGTCACGGGTCTCGCCGCCGGATTTTTCGGCATCGGCGGAGGTTTTCTGATCGCCCCCGGGTTGATGGCCGCCAGCGGCATGACGCTGGCCAACGCCGCCGCATCCTCGCTCGTCTCGGTGTCGCTGTTCGGCAGCGCGACGAGCGCCAGCTACGCGGTCTCGGGGCTCGTCAACTGGCCGCTTTTCGGTGCGCTCGTCGGCGGCGGCCTCGCGGGAACCTGGCCCGGCGTCGTCGCGGCGCGCGCGCTGGCGAGCCGCGCCGTATTCGGACGCCGGTTGTTCGCGTTGCTCATCCTCGTCGTCGCGGCGGCTATATTTGTGACCAACAGCTTCTAGACTGCGGATCTACGCCTATTCCTTCAAACGGTAGCCGGTGCGGAAAATCCAGATGATCGCACCGAGACACGTCACGAGAAACAGCGCGGTTATGCCGAGGCTGAGGCCGATGCTGACATCCCCGGCGCCGTAAAAGCTCCAGCGAAAGCCGCTGATCAGATAGACGACGGGGTTGAACAGGCTGATCGTCTGCCAGGGTTCGGGAAGCATGGTGATCGAATAAAAGGCGCCGCCGAGGAATGTCAGCGGCGTCACCACGAGCATCGGGATGAACGACAATTGCTCGAAGCCGTCGGCCCAGATGCCGATAATGAAACCGAACAGGCTGAACGTCACCGCCGTCAGCACGAGAAACAGGATCATCACCAGCGGGTATTCGATGCGCACATCGACGAACAGGTTGGCTGTCGCGAGGATGATCAAGCCAAGCAGGATCGATTTTGTCGCCGCCGCACCGACATAGCCCATCACCAGCTCGATAGGCGACATCGGCGCCGACAACATCTCATAGACGGTGCCGCTGAACTTGGGGAAATAGATGCCGAACGAGGCATTGGATATGCTCTGCGTCAGCAGCGACAGCATCATCAGTCCCGGCACGATGAAGGCGCCGTAATCGACGCCGCCGATCGCCTCCATCCGCGATCCGATGGCGCTGCCGAAGACGACGAAATAGAGCACGGTCGTTATCACCGGGGTGACGATGCTCTGCCAGAGCGTCCGCCAGGTCCGCTGCATCTCGAAGCTGTAGAGCGCCCAGACGCCGCGAAAATTCATTGCGCGGGCGCCTTCTCCCCGGAGGCTTCGGCGGTAACGAGACCGACGAAAATATCCTCGAGCGAGCTCTTCGACGTGTCGAGATCGGCAAAACCGATGCCGAGGTCGCTCATCCGCCGAAGCAGCGAGGGAATGCCCGTGCTCTCGTCATTGGCATCGAACGAATAGATTAGCTGGTGGCCCTCATCGGCGAGCTCGAGATGCCAATCCGCCAGGCCATCGGGGACCGCGTCCATCGGCTCGGACAGGGTGAGCGCGAGCCGGCGCTTGCCGAGCTTGCGCATGATCGTCGCGGTTTCCTCGACGACGATGATCTCGCCGCCGCGGATCACGCCGACTCGGTCGGCCATCTCCTCGGCTTCCTCGATATAATGCGTCGTCAGGATGATCGTGACGCCACGTTCGCGCAAACCGCGCACAAGGTTCCACATGCTCCGCCGCAGCTCGACATCGACGCCCGCCGTCGGCTCGTCGAGAAACAGGATTTCGGGTTCATGGGAGAGCGCCTTGGCGATCATCACGCGGCGCTTCATTCCGCCCGACAATTCCATGATCTTGGCGTCGCGCTTGTCCCAAAGCGAAAGATCGCGGAGCAATTGCTCGATATAGGCGCGGTTGCGCGGCTTGCCGAAAAGCCCGCGGCTGAAATTCACCGTCGCCCAAACCGTTTCGAAGGCATCGGTGCTGATTTCCTGCGGCACGAGCCCGATCATCGCGCGCGCCTTTTTATAGTCGCGGATGATGTCATGGCCGTCGGCGAGCACGGTGCCCGATGTCGGCGTGACGATGCCGCACACCGCGCTGATCAGCGTCGTCTTGCCCGCGCCATTGGGGCCGAGCAGCGCGAAAATCTCGCCGCGCTCGATTTCGAGACTGACATCGTCGAGCGCCTTGACGCCGCCGTCATAAACCTTGCGGAGGTTCGCAATCGAGATCACCGAATCCATGCCAGCGCCGTGCACGGGCTGGGGCGCGGATTCAAGGCGAAGTCAAATTGCGCGCGTCAAAATGTCGTGTTTTCAATTCGCCTTGACGAGCGCATGGTGGCGCCGCCGCTGATCGGATATGGAGAAAGCGTTGCAAATCGAATATATCCTCGCCGTTCTGGCGCTGTTGCTCGTGACGTTCAGCGTCGTCTCCAAGCCCTTGATTGCAACCGTCGCGCCAGCGCCGCTGGTGTTCGCGCTCGCCGGCCTTGCGCTCGGTTCGGCGGGCTTCGGCCTGATCGTCATCGACCCGTCTTCGGAATATCTGCTGCTCTTTGCCGAAGCGACACTCGCGCTTGTGCTGTTCGGCGATGCCTCCCGGCTCAACCTGCGCAAGGTCGTCGAGATGAACGTTCTGGCCCAGCGGATGCTGCTCATCGGGCTGCCGCTCGCGATCCTTTTCGGATCGCTCGCCGCGATCGGGCTCTTCCCGCAATTCGCCTGGGTCGAAGCCGCCCTGCTCGCCGCGATCCTTGCGCCGACCGATGCCGCGCTCGGCGCGGGCGTGGTCGAAAATGAAGACGTACCGCTGCGCGTCCGCCGAACGATCATTACCGAATCGGGATTGAACGATGGCCTCGCGGTTCCCGCCGTGCTGCTGTTCGCGGCGCTGTCGGGCTATGCCGAGCTCGGCGCCGATGGCGATTGGACTTATTGGCTGCGTTTCGCCGCCCAGCAGATCGGTTTCGGCGTCGTCGCAGGCATAGTGATCGGCTTCGGCGGCGGCTTCGCGATCAGCCGCGCCTCGCGCGGCGGTTTGCTCGACATGCGCTTCGAAACGCTCGCCTGTGTCGGCGTCGTCGGGCTGACCTTCGCCGCCGCGGAAGCGATCGGCGGCAACGTCTTTGTCGCAGCCTTTGTCGGGGGATTGTGCTTCGCCGCCGCCTGCGCAGAGCGTACCGAAGTCGTCGCCGAATTCGTCGAGGAGGAAGGCCGTTTTTTCAGCCTCTCGCTCTTCTTCGTCTTCGGCCTCGCGCTCGCCCCGCTCGCGCTCGCCGATTTCACCTGGCCCTATCTGGTCTATGCGCTTTTGAGCCTGACCGTCATCCGCATCGCCGCAATCGGGATCGCGCTGATCGGCACCGGCATCGGCTTCCCGACAACGCTCTTTCTCGGCTGGTTCGGTCCGCGCGGGCTTGCCACGATCGTCTTCGTGCTGCTCGTCTTCGGCGAAGGCGTGAGCAACGAGCCGATCCTCGCGATTGCCTATCTTACCGTCCTGCTCAGCATCCTGCTCCACGGCATCAGCGCCGCCGCCTGGGCAAGCGCCTATGCCGCAAGCGACGCCGCGAAAGCCGATGGCGGCGGCGAGTGAGCGCCGCTGGAGCGAGCAAATTCCGCCTTGCACTAATCGAAAGATTGCGCTCCGCGCGATCCTATGACGGACGCCGGTTGACAGCCGGAAAATCAACCCCGAACAAGACCGCCGCAGCGAAGAGGTAACAGGCCACATGCCGTCATTGGAATACAACATAAGGGGTTGGGCCCGGTACGATTGGAGCAACCGCGGAGACGAATGGTCCCAACTATGGGGCGGCACCGAAAACCTCTGGCGGGGCTCGATCGAGCCGCGCATCCGCGTTCTCATTCCCGCCGGACATATCCTCGAAATCGCGCCGGGCTTCGGCAGGGCAACGCAATATTTGAAAGATCAGTGCGAAACGATGACGCTCGTCGATCTAACCGAGCGGTGCATCGACGCCTGCCGCGAGCGCTTCGCCGATGACAATCACCTGCGCTACGTCGTCAATGACGGAAAATCGCTGCCCGGTGTTGAAGACAAATCGATCGATTTCGTCTTTACTTGGGATTCGCTTGTCCATGTCGAGATGGACATTATGGAATGCTATATAGCCGAACTCGCCCGCGTGCTGACGGCGGAGGGAACAGCCTTTATCCACCATTCGAATGTCGCGCCATTCCGCAATCCTGACGGAGAAGGCTTTAGCATCGAGATCAAGGGCGCGCGCGGGCAAACCGTCTCCGCCGAGCTTGTCAGAAAATGCTGCGACGATGCTGGACTTGTCTGCTACAAGCAAGAGCTCATCAACTGGAGCTGCGATCACCTGATCGACACATTTTCCTTCATTACGCGCAAGGGTTCGAGCCATGATCGCACGCCCGAGATCGTCGAAAACCCTGGGTTTATGGATGAAGCGCGCCGGATCGGCAAAATGGGCTGGCGCCACGGCTACAGCCATTAGGACATCACGAACGCAATTGGGTCCGGCCGGACGCGCCTGCCAGTGACCCCTGCTCTCGACATCGCCCATTCGATCTTGGGCCAGCCCTGGCGCTGGCGCGGCGGCGCGGTCGATGCGCTCGGCGACGACTTCCGGCCTGACGATCTCGTCACCGGGCTGCTCCTCTCGCGCGGCTGCGCGCGCGGCGATCTCGAAGCCTATCGCGAGCCGACGATCCGCGGCTTCATGCCCGATCCGTCGATTTTCCGCGACATGGACCGCGCCGCACAGCGCGTCGTCGCGGCGATCGAAGCGCAGGAAAAAATCACCATCTTCGGCGATTATGACGTCGACGGCGCTACTTCGGCGGCCCTCCTCATCCGCCTGCTGCGCGATTTGGGGCTCGAGGCCGGCGCCTATATCCCCGACCGGCTGATGGAGGGCTATGGCCCCTCGGGCGAGGCGCTCGTCAATCTCGCTAAAAACGGCAGCTCGCTGAACGTCACCGTC
>CAYQVL010000085.1:0-7007 GCA_964420825.1 uncultured Sphingomonadaceae bacterium | reverse complement strand
CCACATCGCGGCGTTGCGCTTGGGGCCGAGTTCGGGGTCCATCGCGGCGACAATATCGCCCATCCAGTCGGACCATTCGGTGAGCTTGCGGCGATCTTCCCACGGGAAACCGAAGAGGATCGCGAGCATGCCTGTGGTTAGTTCGATCGAGACGGTATCGACCCAGTCGAACTCCTCGCCGGTCGGCAGGCTGTCGAGCAACTCGCCGGTGCGGTGGCGGACGAATTCGGACATCCTCGACATTTCGCTCGGCGTGAAGGCAGGCGACACCGTGCGGCGCTGCTGCGTGTGTTCGGGGCGGTCCATGCCGATGAACATCGGCAGCGCTATGGTCTCGTCATCGCTCGAAGAGAGGATGGTGAATCCGCCGTTGCGCCAGTCCGAGCTGAAAATATCGGGAAGCGCTTCGACATGGACGATGGGTTTATAGGTCGTCAGCGACCAATAGGGGCCATAGACGCTGTTTTCGCAATAATGGACCGGATCCTTGCGACGCAGCATTTCGAACACCGGCTGCCAGCAATCCTGCGAATAGAGTTCGGGACGGCTGACATCGATATCGGCTAGCGGCGTATCGGCGGTCGCGAGCGGTTTTTCGAGGCTCGAGCGATCGACGCCATCGCGCCATTCGCGCACCCATTCGTCGCGGTAAATCTGTTCGGGCGTTCGCTCCGCATGGGTAGTTTCTTCGGGCAGCGGCGCGGTCGCCATGGCTTTCTCCTGATCGGCAGACAGGCAACAGGGAATTCCCTGTCGCGCTTGATCGACCGGCAGTTCGGGGCGAGTCGCCATTTTAACCGATCCTTTCGGTAGCGAATCAAGACTGACGTAATTGACACGAATGTCAATAGCGCCTTGGGCAATCGCGCTCGAAACGCGATGCTGTTTAAACGGTCCCGGGTTAACAGGAGCCTAAAATATCGAACAAAATCAATATTGGGTGGGACGTTTTCCGAATAACCGTCCCATTCTTCCGATGATCGACGGCCCCGATTTGAGTACGCCGCTCCGGAATGCGCGAGCGCCGATGGCGATCGTAATAGAGACCCACAAGATCTGCCAGGCGATCGCAGCGGCGTGCGGCCACAGGCCGGCGTCGGTCGCGCCCCGCGCGGCCATCGCGAAGGGCGAGCTGAACGGGAAGAGTTCGGCGGCCAGTGCAAGGCCGGTGCCGGGGCTCGCCGCCGCAGCCGAGGCAAGCCCGAACATCGCCATCTGGAAAAAGGTGATCGGCAGCGAGAGCATCTGGATCTCGCGCATCGTTCCCGCCTGCGCGCCGATGCCGAGGAACATCGCGCCGAGCAGCAAATAGCCCATCGCGAAATAGACCACCGCGAGCGCGACGAACGGGCCAAAGCCGATCGCCGGATCGAGCGCGGCGAGCGCCGCGCCGTTCGACGGCATCAGCAAAACCGCCGCGATGGCCAATCCACCCCAAAAGCCGATGAACAGCAGGGCGACGCCGAACAGACCGAACAATTTGCCGACGAAGACAGTCTCGAGCGGCACTGCCGCGGCGAGGATTTCGATGACCTTGTTACCCTTTTCCTCGGCGAGCACGCTGACCGTTTGCCCGGCCAACAAGAGCGTCAGCAGGAAGAGCAGAAACAGCGCGGCAAAGCCCGTCGCCTGGCGTCCGCTGATTGTCGCGCCGTTGCGTTCGAACGATTCGAACCGCGGGCTGGTGAGACGGCCACCGGGCGGTATGCCTGCGCGCGCTTCGCGCAGCGCGATTTCGGCGAGCGCGGCAAGATAGCGCGCGCCGCTCTCTCCCTTGGCGGTATGGAGGATTACGGGCGTGGCCGGCGGCCCATAAAGCACGGCAGCGACATCGATCGCCGGGTCGGCGAACAGCCTGCGGGCCTGTGCCGCGGAATCGCCCTCGGGCGCGCGCCGTTGGAGCGCGGGAGGTGCGAGCCCCGGACCGAATAACGGGCGCAACCGCGCGTCGGCGGCGTCGATGCGTGTCCCCTGCGCGCCTTCGGCGATCGCGACGATACGCAGCGAATCCGCGCCGCTCTGCGCGATCATCCGCGCGCCCGATCCGCCGACGGTGGCGAAGACCAGCATGAACAGGGGCGCGAAGAGGAACAGCAGAAACGCCGGCGTCCCGACCGTCGCGAGAAAATCGCGGCGTGCGATTACCGCAGACTGGCGAACAAATCGCTTCACAGCGCCGCCTCGTCGTCAATTGCCATGCTTTCGGCGGTTTCTTCGCCGACCAGCGCGACGAAGACATCATGGAGGCTCGGCCGTTCGATCGACAGCCCGGCAATGCCATGGCCGCTGTCGAGCAAAGTCTGGAGCAATGCCTCCATGCCGCCTTCGGGAACGGCGAAGCGATAGCCATCGGGTTCGCGTCGGGCATCGGGCGGGAGCAGCGCGGCGACCGCGTCGCTCTGCTCGCGCGGCGTATAATGCGCCTGCATCGGCAAGGTGGCGCGCGCCTCGTCGACGCTGCCCTCATAGCGGCATTTGCCTTCGGCGATGATCGCCAGCCGGTCGCATAGCCGCTCGGCATGCTCCATGACATGGGTCGAAAAGAGGATCGTCGCGCCGCGATCGCGCTCGGCGAGAATCAGCGCTTCGAGCCGCCCCTGGTTGACCGGATCGAGGCCCGAAAACGGCTCGTCGAGGACGATCAGATTGGGGCGGTGGACGATTGAGCCGAGCAACTGGACGAGCTGCGCCATGCCCTTGGACAGCTTGCCGATCTTCTGCGTCACCGCATGGCCGAGGCCGTTGTCGGCGAGCAGCGTTTCGGCGCGGGCGCGGCCGGTCTTCCACGGCAAGCCGCGCAGCGCGCCCATGAAGGCGATCGCGTCGCGCGCCTTCATCCCCGGATAGAGGCCGCGTTCCTCGGGCAGATAGCCGACGCGGTCGCCGACGCTGCGCGGCTTGTTTGAACCGAGCAGCAGCCGGGCGCCGCTGTCGGGCGCGATGATCCCGAGCAACATGCGCAAGGTGGTGGTCTTGCCTGCGCCATTGGGCCCGAGCAGGCCGTATATGCTTCCCGCGGGGACGACGATATCGACGCCATCGACGGCGCGCTTGTCGCCGAAGAACTTGACGAGGCCAGTGGCGGAGAGGGCGGGGACAGCGGCCATTGCCGGGCGATAGACGCTTCGTCATCCCAGTGAAAGCCGGGATCGCGCTCCCCCGAACCCGCCATCATGGCTTGCGATTCCAGCTTTCGCCGGAATGACGTATGAAGGCCGGCAATGACCGCCGAATCCCTCGCCTCCCGCCTCAAGGCGCAAGCCCTGATCGAAGGCTTCGCCGCCTGCGGCGTCGCGCCCGCCGACGCGGCGCCAGAGGCCGGCGCGCGGCTGCGCCGGTGGCTGAGCGAGGGCGTGCATGGCGATATGATCTGGATGGAAAGTCGCGCGCACCAGCGGGAAAGCCCGCGCGCGCTATGGCCAGAGGCGCGTTCGGTGATCATGCTCGGGATGAGCTATGCGCCAGCGCAAGACCCGCTGCGGCTCGCGGGCGAAGGCGATATCGGCCGGATATCGGTCTATGCGCAGGGCAAGGATTATCACGACGTCGTCAAAAAGGCGTTGAAACGGCTCGCGCGCTGGCTGCTCGCCGAGGCTGGAGAGGGCGACGTCAAGGTCTTCGTCGATACCGCGCCGGTGATGGAAAAACCGCTGGCGCAGGCCTCGGGCATCGGCTGGCAGGGCAAGCACAGCAATCTGCTGAGCCGCGAGCACGGCAACTGGCTGTTCCTCGGCGCGATCTATACGACGGTCGATCTCCGCACCGACGCGCCGGGCGCCGACCACTGCGGCTCGTGCACCGCCTGCCAGTCCGCTTGCCCAACCGGCGCCTTCCCCGCCCCCTACCGGCTCGATCCGCGACGCTGCATCTCCTATCTGACGATCGAGCATAAGGGCCCGATTCCGCATGAATTCCGCGAAGCGATCGGCAACCGCATCTATGGCTGCGACGATTGCCTCGCGGTGTGCCCGTGGAACAAGTTCGCGCAGGCGGCGAACGCCAACACGGCTTTCGCCGCGCGCGCCGAACTCGCCGCGCCCAAGCTCGCCGATTTGCTTGGCCTCGACGATGCGGCCTTTCGCGCGGTCTTCGCGGGCTCGCCGATCAAGCGGATCGGACGGAACAGGATGGTGCGCAACTGCCTGATCGCGGCGGGTAATAGCGGCGATGTAGCGCTCGCGGAGCCGGCACGGGCGTTGCTCGACGATGAGGACGACGTGGTGCGCGAAGCGGCGCAATGGGCCAGCGAGCGTCTGCCAAAAGCGCAGAGCGGCCAAATAGGCGGTTAGAGCCTCTCGCAGCCTACCGCCGCGCCAGCGCCTCGACGCAAGCGGCGCGGTCGACATCGTCGCCCGCTGCATTGCGCGCGTCGACATAGGTGGCGACGGGATCGCGGCCGCGGCTTTCGGGATAGAGATAGGCGTCGAGAACGCAGCTCGCGCCGGCGAATTGCAGCTTGCGCGCGCCTTCTTCGCGGAAATCCTGCGCCGGTTCGCCGAACAGCCGGGTAAGCTCCTCGGCCGTGCTGCCGAGCACGCGCTCGAGCCCGCGGGTGTCGGTCATCGGCCGGCTGGTTGTCGTCACCGGCGTCGGCAGCGGCGTCGTACACGCCGCGAGGCCCAGACTGACACCAATCACCGCAAGCTTACGCATCTTCGTCTCCCCCGTGCAGCATGTGCGCCGCCATCGCCGCGCTCAGGATCGGCGCAAGCAGATTGAGCACAGGAACCATGAACAGACCCGCCGCGACAAGCCCGATCGCCATCCGCCTGCCGCGCGTGGAGCGCAGCCAGTCGCGCCAGCGCTCCCGGGCGACGTGGCGGACGGCGATGAGCTCGCCGAGATCGCGCGCGAGGAGCAAGGCATTGACCGCGAAGAATAGCGCCACCGTGCCGACGCCGGTGACGAGCAAGACCAGATACAGCGGCAGCGCGGCGAGGTTCCAGCCGATCGCGCGCCCCGCCGAAGCGAGGCCCGTACGGAGCTGCGTCGCGTAACTCGCCTGAACCGCGCGCGCGGCATGACCGGGATAATGTTTGCGCTCGACGGCATCGACGATCTCGTCGGTAAACAGCCCGATCACCGCCATTGCGACGACGCGAAAGAGCAGCCAGCCGCTGATCGCGGCGACAAGGACCGCCGATGCGGCCGCCGCAAGACCGCTTCCCTCGCTCCAGCCGAGCCAGGCGAACAGCCAGACGAGCAACCAGTAAAGCGCAAAACCGAGCACCGCGAAGACAAGCAGCGTCAACCCGAGCGACTTGGCGAGGACGCGGAGGAATGCCGGATCGCCGAGCTGGCCAATCGAGAGAAAAAGCGCGCGGAACATCGGCCGCTCAATGTGGCCGGGCGCGCCGTGCGTCAATCGCACTGTTGCGCGAAACATGGCATACGACTACGCACGCTGGCGATATTCCCGTCCCCTCCCAGGAGCTATTCATGTCCCAGCCGGCCCTCGATGTCGTCGCCATCGGCAATGCCATCGTCGACGTTATCGCCCAGACCGATGATGCCTTTCTCGCTAGCGAGGGGCTGAGCAAGGGGGCGATGCAGCTGCTGTTTTCGACCGAGGAAGCCGAGTCGCTTTACGCCAAAATGGGGCCGGGGATCGAGGCGAGCGGCGGATCGGCGGCGAACACCGTCGCCGGGATCGCGGCGCTCGGCGGCAAGGCGGGCTTTATCGGCCAGGTCGCCGACGACCAGCTCGGCAAGGTCTTCAGGCACGATATCGCCGCGCTCGGCGTCGCCTTCGACACCGCGCCGCGCGCGGGCGAGCCGACGACGGCGCGCTGCCTCATTCTGGTGACCCCCGATGGCGAGCGGACGATGAACACCTTCCTCGGCGCTTCGCAGCATCTCCCCGCGAGCGCGCTCGACAAGGGCCTGATCGAGAGCGGCGCGGTCCTCTATCTCGAGGGTTATCTGTGGGATCCCGAGGAGCCGCGCGCGGCGATGGAGGAGGCGATCGACATCGCGCGGAGAGCCGGCCGCAGAATCGCCTTTACGCTGTCGGACGGCTTTTGCGTCGATCGCCATCGCGGCGGCTTCCAGCAGCTCATCGACGACGGGCGGATCGACATCCTCTTCGCCAATGAAGACGAGATCAAATCGCTGAACGAGACGCAGGATTTCGACGCCGCGGTCAGCGCGACGGCGGCGAAGGTGCCGATGCTCGTGGTGACACGCAGCGAAAAGGGCGCGGTCGCGATCAAGGACGGCGAACGCTTCGCCGTCGCCGCCGAACCGATCGACAAAATGATCGACGCGACCGGCGCGGGAGATCTCTTCGCCGCCGGTTTCCTGTCGGGTCAGGCGCAGGGCCGTTCGGTCGAGGCCTCGCTGACGATAGGGGCGGTCGCCGCCGCCGAAGTCATCCAGCATTACGGCGCGCGGCCCGAAGCCGACCTCAAGGCGCTGGTGGCAAAAAGGCTTGGGTAACAACGAAGGTAAGGCCGAAAATCCCCTCCCCTGAGGGGGGGATGATCTTCTAAGCCTCGCCGATACCCGGGATCGGCGGCGCTAGTGCTTCGATCTCGATCTCATGAACCTCGACGATGCCCTTGCCGAGATGGCTCTTGCGATAGCCGTAGAGGAAATAGATCAGGAAGCCGATCACCGACCATATCGGCAGCATCAGCATCGCCGCCGTCGGCAGGTTGAGGAACAGGAAGAAGCAGCCGCCGATCGCCAGCGGCCCGACGAGCCATAATGCCGGGACGCGGAAATGCCGCTTGCGCCCGGGATCGCGACGCCGCAGCAACATCACCGCGACCGCGACCATGGCAAAGGCATAGAGCGTTCCTGCGTTGGCGATATCGGCGAGTTGGCCGACCGGAAAGAAGGCCGCGCCAAAGGCGACCGCAATGCCGGTGAGCGCGGTCACCACATAGGGCGTTTTCCATTTGGGATGGACCTTGGCGAGGCCTTCGGGAAGCAGCCCGTCGCGCGCCATGACGAAGAAGATCCGCGTCTGCGCGAACAACAGCACGAGGATCACCGAGGGCAGA
>CAYQVL010000084.1:3942-7023 GCA_964420825.1 uncultured Sphingomonadaceae bacterium | reverse complement strand
TCGACGAACTGGCCCTCGCCGGTGCGCAGTTTGTGGATGATCGCCGCCATCACCGCGTAGGCGGCGTGGAGCCCGGCGACCTTGTCGGCGATCGCCGCTGGGACGTAACGCGGTGCAGGGTTGCCGTCCGAGCGCGTCATCATCGACGTCATCCCGCTCGCCGCTTGGACGATGTCGTCATAGCATTGCAGCGGCTCATAGGGTCCACCCGAACCGAAGCCCGTACAATGGACATAAACTATATCTGGTTTGATCGCGCGGACATCGTCATAGCCGAAGCCCAGCCGCTCGACACCGGCCTTGCGGACATTGTGGATGAAGACGTCGGCGGTGCCGAGCAGGCCGCGCAGCGTTTCGGCGTCCCCGTCGCCTTTGAGATCAAGCGCGATCGACCGCTTTCCGCGGTTGAGCGTCATATGGCAGGCGCCCATTCCTTTGGTTTTCGCCGGCTTGCCCGCACCGCGAAACTGGTCGCCCGAAAGAGGCTCGACCTTGATCACATCGGCGCCGCAATCGGCCAGCGTCTGCGTCGCATAGGGTCCGAAGATCACGCTCGTCATGTCGACGATGCGGATACCTTCGAGCATTTTGGGTGCGGTCATTCACCTCTCCTCGGCGCAACGCATATCGAAGCGGGCCGCCGAGCGCCATGCCCCGTTGAGCCTGCGACTGACCTCGCTTTCGGCATGCCAAGCCATGATGCTGGTCGAGCACTGCAATCTCGCCGCCGATCGTCATGATTTAGCAGATCAGTATTTCCAAGGCGGTGCGCGCCTAGGCTGGCAGAGCGCGCTTTCCGGCAAGTGCCTGCTCCGCCAGCTTCGCGAGGTGGGCAGTACCGGGATTGGCGGCGAAGCCCAGCGCCGCCAGTCGCTCTTGCCGCGCCTCGCATAGGCCTCATTTAGGACAGCGGGATAAGGCGGACTTCGTGCCCATAGCGGTGAGTGTTCTCGCTCAGTAATGCGCCGTTCCGCATACCTCACCCCCGGTCAGGCGTGGTGGCAGATTCGAGAAAAATGGCAGCATCCGCTTGCGATGCAGTCGCTTCACCAGCACCGCGGCGATGGCGGACTCGGGTGGAGTCCTGATAACGCCTATCGGGGATTGATCTCTGGGTCCGAATAGAACAAAATAGGAACAAAGGCGATTCGCTCGATGTTTAATGATTCTATTACGCTCCCCTTACCAGCGGCCGCTCAAGGCACTTTTTTCAGCCGCCCGCCGGTTCCCACGCTGCATGAGCTGTTTGCGCCTTGCAGCGGCGGAGCCGTTAGCGGTTTCGCGCTTGCACAGACCGTATCTTCGCGTGACGCTCCGATATTGTGGGTCCAGGACGACCGAACCATACGCCAGAGCGGCAGGCCTTTCTTGCCCGGCTTTCCTCCGGCGCAACGTCACAGCTTCATCCATGTCGCGGCACGCAATCCCAGGCAGACGCTCTGGGCGATGGAAGAGGGACTGAAATGTTCGTCCCTGTCCGCTGTCATCGGCGAAATGTCGGGCGACCCGGCTACGCTCGACTTCACCGCCACCCGCCGTCTGGCGGTGGCCGCCGAACGCTATGGCGTGCCGGCCTTTCTGATCCGTATCGACGGCCACGCCAATCTCAGCGGTGCGCGGCGGCGATGGCATGTCGAGAGCCGGCCTTCGCTCGCTCATCGCCACGATTGGGGGGCGCCCGGTCTGCCGGTCTGGTCGCTCGAACTGTTCCGCGCGCGCGACATGCGACCGGGACAATGGGACGCGGCCTATGACGCAGCGGCGCATCGTCTCGATCTGGTTTCCGCAGTTGGCGATGAACCGCTGGCGCAAGGCGCACACCGATACCGATGAGGGGGGGCCGCTGGCGCTCGCATCGGAAGCCGCCCACGGCACGATAATCGATGCGATCAACGAAGCTGCGGGACAGAGTGGTATCAGACCCGGACAGAAACTCACCGATGCGCGCGCGATTTGCCCGGGCTTGCAGATAGAAGCGTCCGACCCCGGCGGCGACGCACGCTGGCTCGCGCAGCTCGCTATATGGGCACGGCGCTGGTCGCCATGGACGGCGGCCGATGGCGAAGACGGGTTGCTGTTCGACACCACCGGTTCGGGGCATCTCTTTGGCGGTGAAGCCGCGCTGGTAAGGGATATGCACCGACGCTTCACCGCCATTGGTTTAGCCGCGCGGATTGCCGTTGCGCCGACGCCCGGCGCGGCTTGGGCGCTGGCGCATTTTGGCGGACGCGGCATGGCTTTATGCCCGGAAAAGGATTTGAAGCGGCAGCTCGCACCCTTACCCGTTGAAGCGCTGCGAATCGACGCCGATACGGCTTTGCTGCTGCGCCGCCTCGGCCTGAAGACAATCGGCGCGCTGGACGATATTCCCCGGCTTTCGCTGGCGCGGCGATTCCACAGGGTCCGCGAAGGTTCGGCGGACCCGCTCCATCGTCTCGATCAGGCGCTCGGTCGGGTCGCCGAGCTCGTCGTGCCGCTCGCGACCGACCCCGCCGTGCGCGCGGTCCAACGCGTCGCCGAACCGGTCTTGCATATCGCGATACTGACGCCGGTTCTTGCCGGGCTCACCGAGAATCTGTGCGAATTGCTTAAAAAGCGCCAGCGCGGTTTGCGCCGCGTCCGCTTCGAGGCTTTTCGCGTCGATGGCCATGTTGCACAACTGGAAGCCGAGACGGCGCAGCCGGTTTGCGATCCGGCGCATATCGCCAGGCTCTTCACCGAGCGGCTCGACGCTCTCGAAGCCGGTTTCGGATTCGACGCCTTTGCGTTAACCGCGCTTTGGCAT
Organism: uncultured Sphingomonadaceae bacterium; assembly: GCA_964420825.1. Lineage (GTDB taxonomy): Bacteria > Pseudomonadota > Alphaproteobacteria > Sphingomonadales > Sphingomonadaceae > Parasphingopyxis. Next base: position 4,238 of record CAYQVL010000084.1, on the reverse strand, counting down.
GAAACGATGCCGGGACGGCAGACGCGGTTCGACGAGGAAAAACAGGAGGGCATCTCGTTTGCACAGCTGATCGACCGGCTGTCGATGCGGATCGGGGCGCATAATGTCCGGCGCCCGATTGCCCGGCAGAGCCATCTGCCCGAGCGCTCGCTCGAATGGCGACCCGCGCTGCGCGAGATGGCGCCGAACGAGCTTTTCTTCCCCGATCGCGAACGTCCGTTGCGGCTGCTCGACCGGCCCGAACCGATCCTGGTTATATACGCGACACCCGAGGGTCCGCCCAGACGCTTCCGCTG
>CAYQVL010000084.1:0-3932 GCA_964420825.1 uncultured Sphingomonadaceae bacterium | reverse complement strand
TGGCGGCGCTGCCTGCACGATGTCGTCAAGGTGGAGGGCCCCGAACGCATCGCACCCGAATGGTGGCGCGAGCGCTCGATCGTGCGGCTGCGCGATTATTACAAGATCGAAGATGAAACCGGACTGCGTTTCTGGATATATCGCAACGGCGTGATCAATGACGGGCGCGGTGGACCGCCCGACTGGTATATCCATGGGCTGTTCACCTGACGATGCCCGAGGCCCCGCTCACCCCCGGCAAACGCACGCTCAAGCGGATCGGCGGCGATTTCTCGCCCAATCCGCGCGCGCCCTTTGTCGAGCTCGGCATAACGAGCTGCTTTTCGTTTTTGCGCGGCGCGTCCGATGCCGTCGATCTCGTCCTCACCGCGCTCGCCCAGCGCCATGACTCGATCGGCATCGCCGACCGCAACACGATGGCGGGCATCGTCCGACTTCATGTCGAAGCGAAAGAAGCGCGGATCACGCCGGTGATCGGCTGCCGTCTCGATCTTGTCGAAGGCTATTCCTTCCTGGCATATCCCTGGAATCGAGCCGCTTATGGCCGACTTTGCGCTTTACTCTCAAAGGGCAAGATGGCGACGGTTGAGGGCGCCTGGCAAAACAAGGGCGAATGCCACCTGACGCTCGATATGCTCGAAACGCATAGCGAGGATGTCCAGCTCATCGCGCTGCCGGACGAGGATGTCGGGCGCTTTGCCACTGTCCTGCCGGAATTGGCAAAGCGGCTTCCAACGCTTCGCCATATCGCCGCCGCCTATCTCTATCGCGGCGATGACAGGGCGCGGATTGCGCAGCTCGACGGATTGTCGCGCGCACAAGGCCTGTCGATTCTCGCCACCAATGATGTCCATTATCACGCGCCCGAACGCCGCCCCCTGCAGGACGTGATGACCTGCATCCGCGAGAAAACCACGATCGCCGACGCCGGATATCGGCTCCACAGCAATGCCGAGCGACATTTGAAATCGCCTGAGGAAATGGCTCGTCTGTTCGCCGATTGGCCGCATGCGATCGCAGCGACGCGCACGGTCGCCGATGGTTGCGCCTTCTCGCTCGACGAGCTCCAATATGAATATCCCGACGAAACCGTGCCGCAGGGCCGCAGCCCGCAGGAGTATCTGACCGAGCTTGCCTGGCGGGGCGCGGCGAAACGATACCCGGGCGGAGTCCCTGCCAAGGTATCGAAGCTCATCGACCGCGAACTCGTGCTGATCGAGAAGCTCGATATCGCGCGTTACTTCCTGACGATCCGCGACATTGTCGATTTCGCGCGCACCCGCACGCCGCCAATCCTCTGCCAGGGGCGCGGCTCGGCAGCGAACAGCGCGGTCTGCTATTGTCTTGAAATCACCTCGGTCGATCCGTCCGAGGTCGAATTGCTGTTCGAGCGTTTCATTTCGGAGGAACGCAAGGAGCCCCCCGATATCGATGTCGATTTCGAGCATGAGCGGCGCGAGGAGGTCATCCAACATATCTATGAACGCTATGGCCGGACGCGCGCCGGGCTGTGTGCGACGGTCATCCATTACCGTCCGCGTTCGGCGATCCGCGAGGTCGGCAAGGTGATGGGGCTCAGCGAGGATGTGACATCGGCGCTGGCGAGCACCGTCTGGGGAAGCTGGGGCAGTACCATCGACGAGGCCAAGACCGAAGAGGCCGGGCTCGATCTCGACGATCCCTATCTCAAGCGCGTCATCAGGCTCGCCGACCAGATGATCGGTATGCCGCGACATTTATCGCAGCATGTCGGCGGCTTCATCCTAACGCAAAATCCGCTGATCGAGACCGTGCCGATCGGCAATGGCGCGATGGCCGACCGCTCGTTCATCGAATGGGACAAGGACGACATCGATGCGCTCGGCATCCTCAAGGTCGACATACTCGCGCTTGGTATGCTGACCTGCATTCGCAAGGCCTTCGACCTAATCGAAGCGCATTATGGCGAGCGCTACGATCTCGCCACCGTCCCGCAGGAAATCCCGCAAGTCTACGACATGCTCTGCAAGGCCGATTCGGTCGGCGTCTTCCAAGTCGAGAGCCGCGCGCAGATGAATATGCTGCCGCGTTTGAAGCCCCGAACCTATTACGATCTCGTCATCGAGGTGGCGATCGTCCGCCCCGGGCCGATCCAGGGCAACATGGTCCATCCCTATTTGAAGCGCCGCTCGGGCAAGGAGCAGGCCGATTATCCCTCACCCGCCCCCGACCATGGCCCGCCCGACGAACTGGCCAATATCCTCAAGCGCACGCTCGGCGTTCCGATCTTCCAAGAACAGGCGATGAAGATCGCGATCGACGCTGCCAAATTCAGCGCCGACGAAGCCAATCAGTTGCGCAAGGCGATGGCGACCTTCCGTTCGCGCGGGACGATCGATCGGCTCGAAGACAAGATGGTCAGCCGGATGATTGCACGCGGTTACGATCCCGAATTCGCACAGCGCTGCTTCAACCAGATCAGGGGTTTCGGGGATTACGGCTTTCCCGAGAGCCATGCCGCGAGCTTCGCCCATCTCGTTTATGTGTCGAGCTGGATCAAATACTTCTATCCCGACGTCTTCGCTGCCGCGTTGCTCAATTCGCAGCCGATGGGTTTTTACGCGCCCGCACAGATCGTCCGCGATGCGCGCGAACATGGCGTCGAGGTCCGCGCGCCCGACGTCAATTTCAGCGATTGGGATAATCTGCTCGAACCGGCCGGGTCGGGGCGATTTGCACTGCGCCTCGGGTTTCGGCAGATCGGCGGGATCGCCAAGGATGCCGCGCGCCGGCTGTTGGGGGGGCGCGACCGGCCCTTCGCCAGCGTCGAGGAGGCCAAGAAGCGCGGCGGGCTCAATGTCCAGACGATCGAGACGCTCGCGGCCGCCGACGCCTTCCGCTCGCTGAGCCTCGATCGCCGTCAAGCGTTGTGGGACGCCCGCACGCTCAAGAACGCGCCTGATCTGCCGCTGTTCACCTTCGGCGAAGTGCGCGACGAAGGAGAAGAAACAGCCATCGCCCTCCCTGCGATGCCGCTCGCCGAGCATGTCGTCGTCGACTATCAGACTATCCGGCTCTCGTTAAAGGCGCATCCCTTCGAATTCCTGCGCGGGGACTATGACCGCCGGGGTTTCGCGCGCGCCGCCGATCTGCGCGGCCGCACATTCGGCGACAAGGTCGCCATCGCCGGCATCGTCCTGATCCGCCAGCGCCCGGGCAGCTCCAAGGGGGTCTGCTTTATCACGCTCGAGGACGAATGCGGCGTCGCCAACCTCGTCATATGGCCCGATGTCATGCAGCGTTTCCGCATGGTCATCATGGCGGCGCGGCTGATCGAGGTGCGCGGCACGCTGCAGATCGACGAAGATATCGTCCATGTCGTCGCCGAACATCTCGTCGATGCGACGCCGCGGCTGATGACCCTGTCCGACGATTTGCGCGCCGCCCAGGCTGCGCGCGCCGATCATGTCAAAAATCCGCTGCCCCAAGGCCTTAACCGCCATCCGCGCAATATCCGGATCATTCCCAAATCGCGCGATTTCCACTGATGCCCGCGCCCCAGCCGGTTGCCAAAATCGGCTCTCATCGCTACCGTCCCAGCTTCCAATATTGCAGAACCGCGACCAGCCACTCAGCCCGTACCGAACCGGCTGCGCGATGCCGCTTCGCCAGAAAGTCCGTTACGTCATGATCAATTTCACCAACCTCAAATTGCGGCTCGGCGGCACGGTGATCCTCGACGGGGCGAGCGCGGCGCTGCCGCCCGGCGCCAAGATCGGCCTTGTCGGCCGCAACGGAGCCGGGAAATCGACGCTGATGCGCGCGCTGACCGGCCAGATCGAATGCGACGACGGCGCGGTCGAGATGCCCAACGGCACGCATATCGGCTATCTCGCGCAGGACGCACCTAGAGGCAAGCAATCGCCGCTCGAAGCCGTACTCGCCTCGCACAG
>CAYQVL010000083.1:0-7028 GCA_964420825.1 uncultured Sphingomonadaceae bacterium | reverse complement strand
GCAGTACGGCGGCTATAGCTGCCGGCGGATCAACGGCTCGGCAAGCGGCCGATGGTCCGAACATGCGACCGCCGACGCCGTCGACATCGCCGCCTTTCGCCTCGCCGACGGCACGGCGATCAGCATCGTAGCCGATTGGGCGGAACCGGGAGCGAAAGCGGCGTTCCTTCACCGCGTCCGCGACGGCGGTTGCGATCTATTCGCCACCGTGCTCTCGCCCGATTACAATGCCGCGCACGCCGATCATGTTCATTTCGATCAGGCGCAGCGCGGTGCCTTTGGCTGGCGCGGCTGCCGCTAGCAAAAAAAAACGGCCGACGCCGCAAGGCGCCAGCCGCTCAATTGATCGGGTCGGCCGCAAGCCTAGCTGTCGACCGAGCCCTCTTCGACGACCTCGAGCTCGCCGCCGCGTCCGATGAACATGTGGTAATCGGGATATCCGTCGAGATCCGCCCGGCTGGCGGCCAGCGCGTCCTCACGCGTCGAACCGAAGCCGAAGCCGATCAGCTGGATCACCCGTCCGTTGAGCGCCTGGGCGGCGCGGACGACGACATAATGGCCGGTGCCCGCGAAGGCGCGGCAGGTGATGCGCTGCTGCGGCGAATAGCTCGCGCGGAAGCTGCGTTCGGCTTCATCCTTGAGCGCCTCGCGGCCGATCGCGGGAACGTCGGATTGAGCCAGCGTGTAGGCGCTGAAATCGGTCAGGCCGTTGCGATCCTCGATCGATCCCGTGCAAACCGCGATGCCGTTGGCCATTGCCGGAGTCGCAATGGTCATCGCCAGGCCGGCGCATAAGATTATCTTTTTCATCATACTATCCCGAACAACTTTCCCGAAAAATTTAAGCGCGAACGCTATAGCGCAAAAACCGCCGCTTGCGAAGAGTAGTGCTGAAGATCGATCGGCGGTTAGTTGGGAAGTGCGTTTTCCGGCACCTTTTCGACCCAGTCGGGATAGAAACAGGGTGCCCGGTTCGACCAGCCCGGCGCGGTCGCGGCGGCCTCGCTGATCGACTGGAGCAGATCCTTGCGCTTGTCGGGATGAATATGCGGCAGCGCCGCCGCGGCGCAAAAGGCACCGGGCAGCCACGGCCGGATGAACGGCCCGAGCAGCCGCTCGTAGAGAAACCGGTAGGAGGAAAAATTGGTGAGCCTGTTCTGGCCCAGATCGAACGCCGAAACCGTGACCAATGGCGCGAAAAAGGGCTCGACGCTGTCGAGGCCGCTATCGTCGGGGATGTGCGCGCGGATCAGATCGAGCCGGCTGTAGATGCGCATCTGTGCCTTGATGCTGGCGATTTCGACGACATCGCGCGACCAGCGGTCGATCGCGTCGCGGCGTTCGAGCCCGACGTCGAGCGAGCGCCTGACATAACGCTGGGTGGCCGCGGTAAAGCCCGCGAATTCCTTCATCTCAGCCAGCGTCAACGCGCCATTTGGTTTCTTGCCGATCTTTTCCATCGAACCCCCCGGTTCGCTGTTATGCCTGACGCCATCATGCCGATCAGTGGTTGACGAAGCGTTAACCACGATGGCGCCTGACGTTCATGAATCAGCGAATCCGGACGCCTTCAACCCTTGACGCGCAATTAGCTGGGGATTGAACGCACCGCGTTGCAATTAAACATCAAGCCGCGTCGCGCCGCCGGAAGCGTAACGATCCGCGCGGTGCGGGGGATAGAGGCCGTCAATCGGTCTTTTCGGCTTCGTCATAACCCGATGAGGGTGCCGGCTGGTCGTGGCCGGGCTGGACGTTCGCGGGGGGATCGGAAGCCGGGAATGTGCACTCGAGCTCCTCGTCGAGTTCCTCGTCCCGGCGTTTCTTGCCGTTGGCGCCCTTGTCGCCGGGCTCGGGCGGCGCGGCCGCCATCTTATTCATCGCCGCTTCGTCCGCCGGCTGTTCGCTGTCTTGCGTCTTTTGCTCGTCTGCCATCGCTGCCTCCATTGCTGCACGGTCAACCGATGACCGGCGGCTTCGTTCCCTTGACGGAGCGGCGCTACGCGGGCGGTTGTGCAGCAGCTATCGATCAACCGCGGGCCGCCTTCGACTGAGGGCGCTGGTGATGGCAGACGGCGCCGGTGTCATGCGCTACAAGACGCCATGACTCGCGCCATCCACGATACCCCGCGCAGGGGCTCGGTAACCATGCGTCTCGGCCTGATTTCGATTGCCGGCCTCTGGGCCTTTTATTTCCTGATCATCACCGGTCGCGCGGCGCTTATGATCCCCGGCGGTCAGCTCGAAATGCTGATCTACCGGACGATCGTCACGCTGTTCGCGATCGGGCTCACCTTCGTGCTCTTTCTCTTCCTCGAGCGCTTCGCCGACAAGCCGCTGCGCTGGCGTATTCCGATCGCCTTTTCCGCCGCGCTCCCCGTTGCCATGGCGATCGCCGCGTTCAACCTTTACGTCTTCGAGGTCGCCGATCCGATGAACCTCTTCGGTGGCGAAGAGATGGCGGCGCAAATGGAAGAATATGAGCAGATGCTCGCGAACGATCCCTATGCGGGTTACAAGTCGTTCGCCGAGGCCGTGATGTCGCGCTATTTCGTCGTCATCGCCTGGTCGCTGCTCTACATGGCGCTCGGCTATGCGCAGATCGTCCGCACGGCCGAACGGATGGCGGCGATCTATGCGCAAGAGGCGCAGACCGCGCAACTGCGCGCGTTGCGCTATCAGGTCAATCCGCATTTCCTGTTCAACACGTTGAACGTGCTTTCGACATTGGTGATGCGCGATCGCCGCGACGAGGCCGAGAAGATGATCCTCAATCTCGCGACCTTCTATCGCACCAGCCTGACCGCCGAGCCCGCCGACGATGTGCCGCTCGCCGAGGAAATCCGCCTCCAACGGCTCTATCTCGATATCGAAATCGTGCGCTTCCCCGAACGGCTGATCGCCGATATCGCGATACCGACGGCGCTCGCCTCGGCCTGCGTCCCCGCGCTGATTCTCCAGCCGCTGGTCGAAAACGCGATCAAATACGGCGTCTCGCGCGTCCGCCGGCCGGTCACCGTGTCGATCCATGCCGAGGAACGCGAGGGCAAGCTCATCATCACCGTGCGCGACGACGGCGATCCGCTGCCTGCCGGCGATGGCCCGCACGGCACCGGCGTCGGCCTGACCAATGTCCGCGATCGCCTCGCGGCGCGCTATGGCGATGCCAGCAGCGCCACCTGGGGGCCGCATCCCGAGGGCGGCTTCCAAGTCAGAATCGAGATGCCGGTCAATCGCGAAACATGCTAGGCGAACCGGCGATGAAACCGCTCAGAACGCTTCTGGTCGACGATGAGCCGCTGGCGATCGAGCGCATGCAGATTTTGTGCGCCGGCGTCGAAGGCATCGATCTGATCGGCACCGCGCAGGACGGCGAGGCGGCGCTCCGACTCGTCGAGGCGCTGCAACCCGAATTGCTGCTGCTCGATATCGCCATGCCGGGAATGGACGGGATCGAGGTAGCGCGCGCGCTCGAAAGCGCGACGCTCAAGCCGGCGATAATCTTCGTCACCGCCTTCGATCAATTCGCCGTCGAGGCGTTCGATATCGCCGCCATCGACTATCTGCTCAAGCCCGTCGCCGGCGAGCGGCTCGAAAAAGCGGTCGGCCGGGTCACCGAGCAGATTCGCGCGCAGCCTGAACGGCGCGAACCGGCCTCTCGCTATACGCAGGAATTCTGGGTGCCGCATCGTTCCGAGGTCGTCCGCATCGCCGCCGAGGATATCGGCCGGATCGAAGCCGAGCGCGATTATATGCGGCTCCATCTCGCCCGGAGCGGCGAAAATCCGCGCAGCTATCTGCTCCACCAGACGATCAGCAAGCTCGAGGAGCGGCTCGATCCCCAATGCTTTATCCGCGTCCATCGCTCGTCGATCCTCAACCGCGAGCTGATCGCCAAATTGCGGCATGACGGGCAGGGCGGCTGGTTCGCCGAAATGGCCGACGGCGCCGAGGTGCGGATCGGCCGGACCTATCTCAAAAAGGTCAAGGAGATCACCGGGCGCTAGGCCGCGCCTGTGCCTCGCCGGCGAATTTCCGGACATCTGATCGAGACGCAAAACACCCCCGGACAGGGATGGGGTCCGGGGGTGCCTGTGTCCGGCCTTACGGGGGCGCGCAAGGACCGGGTGGGAGCGTTGCCTAGCGCGAGGCGACGACCGTCACGCTGCTGGCGCCGGACGCGATGTCGTCGAGTTGCGCCATCGCATCTTCGCGGGCGAAGTTGCGGCATGCGATGAATTCGGGCGCGACATCGAGATTGCGCAAATCGACATTGCCGCAGACCTGGTTCGCGGCGCGGTTGATCCGCCCGGCGAGCGCGGCATAGCCCGCAGCCGAGTTGAGATTGTAACCGCTCGTCGCGATCGTCTGCGAGGGCGTCTGCGAGGGCATTTGCGCGCTCGCCGGCGAAACGGCGAGGCTGGTGGTGAGGCCGGTCATCGCCAATGCGGCTGCGGCAAATACGATCTTGGTCATTTGAGGTCTCCTGAACCTTGGCTCCGGCTCGATGCCGGCTGGGGCTTGACGGTCACGGTCCGGTGTTTTCCCGATCCCGCCGTCGATTGTCGATATAGGAGAGGGGGGTGCGCCGATCACGCGGACTTCGACAATCGCGCCTTGCCATCCGTCCAATCGACGAACGGTAATTTACGGCCGATCAAGACAACGACGGGCGTCGTTTTGCATCGTTGGCGCGTATGAAAGTTGCGATGTCGGACAATATCGGCGCCGAGCCCCGCGTCCAGCGCGAGAGCGCGGTGACGAGCTTGATATGGCCGATGCCGGGATAGACCTTGTGCGTCACTGCAACGCCCGCCTCGCTCAGTCGCGCCGCGAGCCGCGCGCTCTGGCGCGGGTTGACGGTGTCGTCGTCGGCGCCGTGCGCGATCAGCGCGGGCGGGTCGCCGGCGTCGCCATGGTTGATCGGCTGCGTCGCGGGCAGATCGGGCGCCTCGCCGAAGGCGTTGATCGTCGAGGGCTTGTCGAGCGGCAGGAAGTCGCTCGGCGCCGCCATCCCGACCCAGCCCGTGATCGCCGCGCGGTCGGCGCCGAGCCAGCGTTCGTCGAGCGCCAGCATCGCCGCGATATAGCCACCCGCGCTATGGCCGATCAGCGTGATCGCTTCGCCATTGCCGCCATGGTCGCTGATATGCCCGCGCACCCAGCGCACCGCCGCCGCGCCGTCTTCGACAAAGCCCGGGAAGCGCACCTGCGGCACGAGACGGTAGCCGATGACGACGGTGACGAAGCCCTGCGCGGCGAGCGCGCGCCCGGCGAAGGCGTAGCCCTGGCGGTCTCCCGTGCGCCAGCCGCCGCCATGGATGAAGACGATCACCGGCAGGTCGTCGCCCGCGCCCGCGCCATCGGGGGCATAGATGTCGAGCGCCTGGAGCGGATCGCCGCCATAGGCGATATCGCGCGCCACGCGCTGCGATCCGCCATCCTTGGGGACGAGCGCGTTGAACAAGGTCAGCGACGGCACGGTGTACCGGATCACGCCCGCGGCGATGACGAGCAGGGCGAGGGCGATGAGGGAGGCGCGAAGCATCAGCGGGGTTTAGCGGATTTTGCGAAGGCCACAATGTGCGCCCGTCTGCGCGGACCCACCGTCTAGTCGATCCGCTCGACCGTCACCTTCTGCTTATTGAGCGTCGCCTGACCGAAGATCGTCATAAAGGCGATGTCGGTGGCGTCGCGGCCGACGACGATCCGCGCCAGCCCCTCGACCGGCGCGAGCCCGCTCGGATCGACGAGATGCCAGCCATCGTCGAGCCAGACTTCGACGACGGCGTGGAAATCCTGCGGCTCGACCTGCCAGCCATAGGCCGAGACCATCCGCGCCGGGATTCCCGCGGCGCGCGCGAAGGTGATCAGCAGATGCGCATAATCGCGGCAGATCCCCTGGCGGCTGATAAAGCTATCGGCGGCGCTCGTCGTCGCATTGCTCGATCCGGGGACATAATCGAGCTTGTCGCCGATCCAGCCCGACATCGCGGCGATCTTGTCGCCGCCCCGATAGCGGCCGAAATGGTTGCGGATGAACGGCTCGAAGCGGTCCGACTGGCAATAGCGGCTCGGCCAGAGATAGGGCACGACGAGCTGCGGCAGCCGGTGATAGGGCATCGCGGGGAGACCGGCGATATCGGCGACCTCGCGGTCGATCTCGACCTCGGCGCTGTAATCGGCGCGGAAATGCCCGGCGCCCTGCGTCCACGTCCGCCGCCCGAACCCCTCTTCGGCGGGAAAGGGGTGGAGCTCGGCGCCCGTCGAGACCGTCATCTTGCCCGAAACGATGCGCTGGTCGTGGGCATCGGGCGCGACCTCGATCTGGAGCAGGACATCGGCCTCGTCGGCGATGGTGTAATCGAGCAGGGCGTTGATCGACAGGCGCATGGGGCTGGGACAATTCGGTTTGAGGGCGCGCGCGACCGGACGGTCCGGCCGCGCGCCTGCCCGATCCCTTATCGCCTCGCCGCCGCTTTGTCGAAAGCCGTCTGCCGGGCGAAACCCGCCGGCGGGGTCAGCTGTCGAGCGGCAGTTCGATCTCCTTCATGATCCGGTCGGTCTCGATCAGGATTTTGACGATCTTCCGATAGTGGCCGATATCGTCCCAGCTCAGCGAGCGGCCGCGCCGGTCCTTGAGCCACTTCCGCGCGGGCTGGTATCCGCCGATGTGGAAGCCCCAGGCGATTTCGGGCACGCCTTCGAAATACTGGTTTGGGTTGATGTAAACGCGGCCGATCTTCTCCCTCTCCCCGGCGGGGAGAGGGTCGGGGTGAGGGGGTTCCGAGCCATCGGGAGGCGGTACACCCCCACCCTCCGCGCCTGACGGCGCTCCTCCCTCCCCCTCGAGGGGGAGGGGCTCCCACTTCGGATACCCGCTGGCCACAACATCATCCCCTTCGCCGTGGTAGGCAAAGGGCGTCTCGCCGATGGCGGCGGGTTCCATCAGGTGCAGGCGGCGGAGCTGCTCGCCCTTTTCGCTGACGTGGCGGAAGACTTGCGGAGAGGGCGGCCAGGGGATGCGCGGG
>CAYQVL010000082.1:0-7031 GCA_964420825.1 uncultured Sphingomonadaceae bacterium | reverse complement strand
TCATCGCGAAATCGTCGCCCGGCGCGGTCTCGGGCCGCTTGATGTTGAACTTGCGGTAGTTGGTCTTGCGAAATCCCTCGGGCCCCGCGACGACCATCGCGCCGACCGCATTGGTCCCCGAGACATGGCTGTTGTCGTAAATCTCGATGCGGTCGGGCAGATCGTCGAGTTCGAACAATGCGGTCAGTTCGCGCATCACCTTGGCCTGCGACGAGGATTCGGCGAGCCGCCGTTCAAGCGCCTCGCCGGCATTGCGCTTGGCCTGATCGAGCAGCTTGCGCTGGTCGCCGCGCTGCGGGACCTTGAGCGTCACCTTGCCGCCGGCGCGTTCGGCCAAGGCTTCGGAGAGCAATGCCGCTTCGGGCAGCTCACGGTCGAGCAGCACGAGCTTGGGCGGCGGCACCTCCTCATAAAATTGCATGAGGAAGGCCTGCAACGCCTCGTCCTCGGGCACATCCTTGGTGTGCGCGGGGAAGAAGCTGCGATGCCCCCAATTCTGGCCGCCGCGGATGAAGAAGGCCTGGATGCCGACGGTCCCCGCCTTGCTCGCGAGCGCGAAGACGTCGGCGTCGGTCACGCCCTGTGCGGTGATTGCCTGCCCGCCCTGGATGAAGGTCAATGCCTTCAAGCGGTCGCGATAAACCGCGGCGGTCTCGAAATCGAGCGCCTCGGACGCGCTCTCCATCTGCGATCCGAGCTTCTTCTGAACGTCGGTGCTCTTGCCCTGGAGGAAGGCCTTGGCGTCGGCGACAAGTTCGGCATAGTCGGCGTCCTCGATCCGCCCGACGCAGGGCGCCGAGCAGCGACGGATTTGATAGAGCAGGCAGGGCCGCGACCGGTTGGCGAAGAAGCTGTCGCTGCAACTCCTCAGCAGGAACATCTTCTGCAGCGCGTTGATCGTGCGGTTGACCGAGCCCGCGCTCGCAAACGGCCCGAAATACTGTCCCTTGGCGCGGCGCGCGCCGCGATGCTTCATGATTCGCGGAAACTCATGATCCTCGCGTAACAATATGAACGGAAAGCTTTTGTCGTCGCGCAGCAGGACATTGTAAGGCGGCCGGTAACGCTTGATCAGCTGCGCCTCAAGCAGCAGTGCCTCGGCCTCGGTATTGGTCGTGACGATTGTCATCGCGCGCGTCTGTGCGACCATCCGCTGGAGCCGCCGGGGGAGCTGCGCGATCTGGGTGTAATTGGGCACGCGCGATTTGAGCGACGCGGCCTTGCCGATATAGAGCACATCGCCGCGCGCATCGAGCATCCGGTAGACGCCAGGCCGCGCGGGCAAGGTCTTGACGACATCGCGAATCGCGGCGGCGCCCGTGTCAAGATCGGGCGTATCGGCGCCTTTTACGGTATAAGTCGCCTTCGCCTCGTTGAAACGCTCGGCGGCTTGCGGATGATCGGGGCGGTCGGCTTTCACCCAAGTGATTTAGGGTTTTCACCGGCAAAGGCCAACAGTCGGGAGTCCCTGCGAACGCGGGAATTCAGCGACAGCCTGTTATATCGCTCGTGACCCTGGCTCCCTGCATTCACAGGAGCGCGGCTACTAATTCAGCCGCGTGTCCAGACCGGAGATCGTCTCGTCGATGAGCGCCGCGGCGGCGCTTGCGTCGTGCTGCTGCGCGATCAGCGTCGCGGCGGCGGCGGTCGCGACGGTTGCCGCCTTGGCGCGGATGTCGGCGATGGCGCTACGCTCGGCGGCGGCGATCTTGTCTTCGGCGAGGCGGCCGCGGCGACGGATCAGCGCGTCGGCGTCTTCCTCGGCCTGCGCGAGGATCTCGGCCGATTCTTCGCGGGCTTGCGCGACGATCGCCTTGGCTTCGTCTTCGGCGCCCGCGGTCTTGGCTTCATATTCGGCCTTGAGCGCTTCGGCTTCGGCGCGCAGTTTCGAGGCTTCCTCGATCTCGCCGCGGATCACCGCGATGCGTTTGTCGAGCGCTGCGGCGATGATGCCCGGCACTTTCTTCCAGATCATGATCGCGATCACCGCGATCATCGCCAAGGCTACCCAGCCGCTGGCGTCGAGGAAGAACGCCGTCGGCTCGGCGGTCGCGGCGTGATCGGCCTGTTCGCTTTGCGCCCGAAGCTCGCCGGCTTCGGCGGGCAGAGCGAGGGTATGATTAGCCATGCGCCATTGCCTCCTTGACCGCATCGCGCGCGGCGGCATCGCTGACCGATCCGCCGGCGATCCGTGCGACGATCGCCTGCGCGGCTTCGGCCGAAACGCTTTCGATCTCGCCCAATGCCGCGCTGCGCGCCTTGGCAAGCTTTGCTTCGGCTTCGGCGAGCTGGTCGGCAAACCTTGCGTCAGCCTCGGCCAGGCGCAGCTCGCTCGCCGCCGCACCCTGCGCCTTGGCTTCGGCGGTCAGCGTATTGCTCTCGCCGCGCGCATTGTTGATGCGCGTCCGGTAATTCTCTTCGATTTGATCGGCCGTTTCATGCGCCCTTTCGGCAGCGGCAAGATCGTCGGCGATACGCTGTGCGCGGGCATCGATCGTCGACTGGATCTTGGGCAGCATCGCCTTGGCGATACCGAAATAGATGATGCCGAGCACGATCAGAAGCGACACGATTTGTGACGCATAGCTGACCATAATCTGATCTATTTGGGGCATGAAATCCGGGCCTTCGTCTTTTTAATCTTCGTTCGCCCCGCCGCCCTCGCGAGCGGCGGGGCAAGGAAGCTAGATGACGAACAGGATGAGAATCGCGACCGTGAACGCGATCAGGCCGAGCAGTTCGGCGGCGGCGAAGCCGATGAACAGGCGGCCCTGTTCGCCGTCAGCGGCGGCAGGATTGCGCAGCGCACCCTGAAGGAACGAGCCGAAGACGAAACCCACACCGATGGCGGCGGCGCCGACGCCGATGGCGGCAAGGCCCGCACCAATCACTTTTGCAGCTTCGAGATCCATCTTGATAACTCCCTTTGAAACGAAATATAGGTTGGAAAATTCAGTCTTTAATGCAGATTGACCGCATCGTTGATGTAGAGCGTGGTAAGCAGCGCGAAGACATAGGCCTGGATCGCCGCGACGAGCAGTTCAAGCGCGCTGATCCCGACGATCAGCAGGAAGCTCGGCAGCGCGACGATGAGGCCATATTCGGCGCCGGCGTTGAGCCCCTGGACGATAAAGCCGCCGAACACCTTCAAAAGAATATGCCCGGCGGTCATCGCGATAAACAGTCGCAGGCCGAGGCTGAACGGCCGGACCATGAACGAGATCAGCTCGATCAGGAAGATCAGCGGAACCATGTAGCCGGGCGTGCCGTGCGGAATGAACAGCGTGAAAAAGCGCAGCTTGTGCCGCCAGAAACCGACGATCAAGACGATCGCGAAGCTCATGATCGCCATCGTTCCGGTGATGACGATATGGCTGGTGACGGTGAACGGATGAAGGCCCACCACGGCGATCGGCAGCATGCCCATCAGATTGGCGATCAGGATGAACATGAAGATCGTGAAGACGAAGGGAATGTACTTCTTCCCTTCGGGGCCGATGCTCGTCGAAATCATGTTGTTGATGAAGCCGGTGATGCCCTCGACGGCGAGCTGCCAGCGGCCGGGAACAAGTTCGCGCTTCATCCCGCCATACATGAACAGCCACAGCACACCGAGAGTGAGCAGCATCCACAGCGAGGAATTGGTGAATACGATGCTGCCGCCAGCCGGATCCCACGAGCCGGCGAGCGGCTCGATCTGGAACTGGTGCATGGGATCGATTCTGCCGCCTTCAGCCACGATACAAAGCCCCGTCTTCATTCTGACAAAGAGCGCCCAAGATTTTATTCCGGGCGCTCTTTCGCGATTCTAAACACATTGCGTACGGCGACAGCGAACCCGAGGAACATCATCGCCAGCATCAGCCACGGGAAGGTGCCGAACAGCAGGTCGAGCAACCAGCCGATCAAGCCCCCGCCAACAGGACCACCGATCATCTCTGCAAGCACGCGCTGGCCTTGGGAATAGCCCTTGGCCTGCCCGCGTTGCTTGCCCGATCGGATCGCTTCTGCGCGCTGGGCGGCCTGCAACCGTTCTTCGAACGATTGAAGCCGCTCATCTTCCGCGACGAAGGGTTCCTGCCCGGTGTCATTCTCCGCCATGTGCGCTCCTAACGGCCTTTTATGCCAGACACACCCATGGAGGCGAGCGACCCCGCCAAGGCACGGTCCCTTTAGAAAGCGGAGGGGGTCAAGTCAACCGTATGTTGCGGCGCAGCAGGGACGGTACAGGGCCGCATCGGCACGGGCGTTACATGCGCCGCCGATCCAGTTGCTTTGCCGCGGACAGGATAATCCTTATGGCCTGCTCAGCAATAATCGGGCGTGGGAATCGGCGCCGACCCGCGCGTCCGCCAGACGCCGTCCCGCAACTGATAGGCGCCGCCCGGGTTGATGCTCGAAAGGCGGCTGCATGCGGTTTCGGCGGCAACCTGCTGGCGCGTCGTGCCGCGCTGCTGGGCGAGATCGCTATAGGCCGAACGGCGGCCGAGGTTGATCGCATCGACCTGCGCGCGCAATTCGGCCGAAGGAGTCTGCGCGAAGCCGAGATAGCCCGACGCGGTTTCGCCGACGACACCGGCGGAGATCGCTTGGGTGACCGCGCTGCCTTGCGCCGGCGCCATCACGGCAACGCCGCCTATCGCGGCGATTACCGCCAAAAGCCCGGCAATTTTGGTGCGGTTCCTGGTCATTTTGGGTATGTTCATTCTGGAAATAACTCCGGATTGTTTTCGATCAGATTTTCAACGTCTTCGGTCAAGTTGACATCGACGGTCTGCTGGACACGGATGTTGAGTTCGATAACGATCGGTTCCTCGGGCGCCGAAACCTGCACGCATCCACCCAAGGCAATGGCGAAGATCGCCAAAACGGTGGAGGTTGGCCAGTTCATTCGCCAGTCGGTCGCATCGCTCTCCTTCAACGTCAATATTACAGTCTTCATGGCACAGGATCGCTTTCGGTGGGCTGAACGGTGCGTTCGGCGCGGATTCGGTTCATTCGCGCCCGAATTGCCTGATTGACGAGGAACGTGGGGTCGTCGAGCAAGCGAAAGGAATAGAGCAACCGGTTGAACGGCGCGTTGATCGTGATGTTGAATTCGATCGGCAGTTCGGCGAATCGCCGCGTGAAACCGGCGACGAGGAAATTCTGTCCTTCGCGCGCGATATTAGGTGTAACGCCGGTAAAGCTGACGGTGGTCACCATCTCGCCATCGATCGCGCCATCGAAACCGATCGCCATCTCGCTATAGCGGATCAGCTCGAGCGCGTTGAAGGCGAGGCTGCCGAACAGCCCGAGATTCACATCGCTGATCTCGCCGGTATAGGAGAATGTGCCGCCGCCGGGCCGCGACACCAGCAGACCGTCTTCTATCCGTGCGCCATCGTTGTCGATGACGATCGGCAGTTCGCCGTCGAACATCCCGGTGGCGATGATATTCTCGAAATCGCGGGCTTCGAGAAACTGAAAGGCGTCGACGCCCTCGACGCGAAAGGTCATCCGGCGCGCATCCTCGACGCCGAAATCGAGCGTCGTCGGATCGAGGATCAGCTCGCCGCCCGC
The DNA here is from genome assembly GCA_964420825.1 of uncultured Sphingomonadaceae bacterium. Classification (GTDB taxonomy): domain Bacteria; phylum Pseudomonadota; class Alphaproteobacteria; order Sphingomonadales; family Sphingomonadaceae; genus Parasphingopyxis. Next base: position 1,469 of record CAYQVL010000082.1, on the reverse strand, counting down.
GAACGGCCAGCGCCCGCCTTCGATCCGCACCTTGTTGGCGGCAAGCAGCTGATAGGTCAGCGTCCCGTCTTCGACCAGAACCCCGGGATTGACCTCGCGCATGGTCGCGATCTGACCCGGCATCGTGTTCATGCCGAGCAGGTCGGTAAAGTGAACCTCGCTGGTGAGACCCTTGACCGGCCCGAAGGCCGCCGCGAGATCGACGTTGGTCAGCTGGTACACGCCGTCGCTCGTCACCCCTTGCGATCCCCAGCGGATTGTACCGCTGCCGCTGACCAGGCCTTTAACATTAGCGACGATGCCGAGCACGAGATTGGTAAGATCGGTCGGCTGGAAACGGTCGTTGAATGAAATCCCCGGCGTGTCGAGCCGGGCTTCGCCCATCCCTTGGCCAAGGTTGTGATGGAGATTGACATTGGCGACGAGAACGTTGCTTTCTGGTTCGATCAGACCGCCCGTCACGGTAATGCGATTGTTTTCGAGGTGGAGAGCGAAATCGCGAGTCACCATGGGCTCGAATACCGGAACGGGCGACGTACTCGTCACATCGCCGATGCCCGCGACGTCGAGCATGCCGCGAACGAAGCGCCATGTCCCGCTGCTGTTGCCGAAATGGATCGGAACGCTGACGAGATCGCCGGCGGCGGCGACATAGCGTCCATCGACGCCGCCGGTCACGAAATTGGCCTGCAGGCTGGCAATATCGAGCGCCGATTGCCGCCCCTGCTCGCCAAGGCGAACTGCGACGTCGTTCGCGACGAACGAAGGATTGCGCAGCGGCAAACGAAAGTCGCGCGCGGTCACGAGCAGCGGCGCCTCCCCGAGCGTCGCGCGCAATCGCGGATTGGTGATCCGCGCTCCGCCGCTGATCCCGCGGCCTGGCGCAAAGCGAAGCAGCGCTCCGCCCTCGATCGGGCAGAGCGGCAGGTTCGTCGGCCCGACAGCGAGGCTGGCGATGTGGAGCCGCGTCCAGCGCATCGGCACACAGCCTTGCCCGACGCTCAGAACGCCCCCTCGCCCGAGCACGCCGCTGACGGGCAGGCGGAGTTGTTCGACGCGGCCATCGGCAATCGGCCCGCTAATCTCCACCGCCGTTGCGATCCGCGTGACTCCGTCGCCTCCCGCCGTGAAGCGCACCGGCGCGAGCACCAGCCGCGCATTGCCCGCGCTCATCGGCGCGATCGTCGCATAGCCGTCGAGCGCCGCGCCGGCGCGCGCCTGGCTTAGCGCGACATGGGTCGAGGGAAATCCGCCGCCGGCAAGCGACAGCGTTCCGTCGATGCGCACGCCGCGGCCCGGCCAGCGATACTGAATCCCTTCGCCGTCGCCGAACGCCAGCCGCGCGCCGCTGGCGCTGCGGCCATTGAGCCGTGCCAACCGCACCGCGCCGCGATCGCCGCGCCGTTCCGCCGCCAAAGTGAAGTTCGCGTCGAAACGCGCAGCGGCGCGCTCGGTGGCGCGCGCCAGAG
>CAYQVL010000081.1:0-7093 GCA_964420825.1 uncultured Sphingomonadaceae bacterium | reverse complement strand
AAACCCCCTATCTGGCGGGCGACGACTATACGATCGCCGATATCGCGACCTGGCCATGGTATGGTGGAATGGCCAAGGGCGTATTGTACGAAGCCGGCGAGTTTTTGCAGGTGCAGGATTATGGCAATGTTCAGCGCTGGGCCGGAGAGATCGCCGCGCGGCCCGCCGTGCAACGCGGCCGGATGGTCAACCGGTCCTTCGGCGATCCGGCCAGCCAGTTGCACGAACGCCATAATGCCGACGATTTTCTGACCAAAACGCAGGACAAGCTCGAACCATCCCAATAGGTTCGATTGTCATCCGCTGGCTTTCAGGGGAACCCGTGCCATGAAACTATACGATAGCCGCCGCGCTCCCAATCCTCGCCGGGTGCGCTGGGCGATGGCGGAAAAAGACATCGCCGACATCGAGATTATCGAGGTCGATATTTTGAAAGGCGATCACCGCACGCCCGATTATCTGGCCAGGGCCGGATTGCCCAATGTGCCGGCGCTCGAACTCGACGATGGCACGACGATCACCGAATCGATCGCCATCTGCCGCTACCTTGAAAGCGTCTATCCGGAGCCCAATCTTTTCGGTCATGACGCCCGCGAAATAGCGATTATCGAGATGTGGAGCCGCCGAGCGGAGATGATGGTGGCGACGCCGCTGATGCTCGCCGTCCGCCATGGTCATCCGGCGCTCGCCGGATTGGAAAAACAGGTAGCCGAAGTCGCCGCTACCAACCGCTCGGGCGCCGAGCGTGCGCTCAAGATCTTCGACCGGCGGTTGGGCGAATCGCCGTTCATCGCGGCTGATCGCCTGACGATCGCCGATATCATCGCGTTCACCGGTCTCGATTTCGCCCGCATGGTGCAGTTCAAACCCGCCGAAGAGCTGACCAATGTCATCCGCTGGAGCGATGAAATGCGCGTGCGGCGGGCAGCGTCGGCGGGCGTGTGAGCCCCGCATCATGCACCTTTGAAGGCTTGCCCGGATTTTGCTGACCCGCACCGGTGGCGATGCTAGGAGCCGGCGAGGGGGGAAATCATGCGGATAATGGTGCTCGGCGCCGCCGGATTTATCGGGCGCCATGTAATCGCCGAGTTGCTCGCTCATGGTCATGACGTGGTCGCCGTTGTGCGACGGGCCGAAGGCTTCGCCGAGTCCTTTCCAGATGTCGCCGTGATCGCCCTCGATCTCGCCAAGGCCGTTGAGGACAGCGACTGGACACCGTATCTCGACGGCATCGATCTGGTCGTCAACGCCGCCGGGCAGTTGCGCGGCGGCGCCATGACGGCGGTTCATTTGAAGATGCCTCAAGCATTGTACAGAACGGCGACGAAAGCCGGGGTCAAACGTGTCGTCCTGCTTTCGGCGATCAGCGCACGCCACGATGTGCCTACCGATTACGCGGCGTCGAAGATTGCCGGCGAGGATGCCCTGCGATCCTCGTCTCTCGGCTGGACGATCCTGCGGCCGTCGCTCGTCTATGGCGACGGCAGCTATGGCGGAACATCGCTTATGCGCGGGATTGCGGGGTTACCATGGATCATTCCGGTGCCGGGGCAGGGCGATTTCGCCTTCACACCGATCCATGCGCGCGATCTCGCGCGCGCCATCCGCGTCGTCAGCGAAGACGCGACATTTGCCGGAAAGACGCTCGATCCCGTGGGGCCGGGGCGGCTGACGCTGCGCGAACTCCTGGGACAAATGCGCGCCTGGCTCGGTTTCGGCAAAGCGCGTTTCCTGCCGGTGCCGATGCCGGTCATGTATGCTCTGGGGCGTATCGGCGATATACTCGGCAATGGACCGATCGCGACCAACAGCCTCGTCCAGATGGTGGTCGGGAACGACGGCGACAGCCAAGCCTTCGCCCGGGCAATCGGCTTTGCCCCGCGCAGTTTCGATGCTGCATTGCGCGCCCGCCCCGCGCTGGTGCAGGATCGCTGGCACGCTCGGCTGTTCTTCGTCGCGCCCTTGCTCAAAATTGCGTTGATTCTCTTGTGGGGCGCTTCCGCGCTGCTTGGTTTGCTCTTCGGAGCGGAGCAGAGCGAGGCTCTGGTGCGAGCGCTCGGTCTGCCTGTGGCATGGGCCGATCCGCTGCGGATCGGCGGGAGCGCGATCGATATCGGGATTGTGGCGCTGCTGGTTTTCGATCGCCGGGGGCGCTGGTCGACATTCGTTCAAATCGCTGCCGTGCTCGGCTATACGCTGGTGATCGGCCTGGCGTTGCCGCAGCTCTGGCTCGATCCGCTCGGGCCTCTGCTTAAGAATATTCCCATCCTCGCCGCCATCCTCGTCCATGGCGCGATCGCGGAGCGACGCTGATGGAACTCTATCCGATCGTAAAATGGGTCCATATCCTCAGCTCGACGGTGCTCTTCGGTTTTGGGGCCGGGACGGCCTGGTCTTTCTGGAATGCGCATCTGACCCGCGATCCCGCAACCATCGCCGGCGTCGGGCGCATGGTGGTCCGCGCCGACTGGATCTTTACCGGCACGAGCGGCTTCATTCAGCCGGCGAGCGGGATAATGCTTGCATATATTGCCGGCTATTCGCTCATTGAGCCATGGCTGGTCGTCAGCTATGCGCTTTACGGCCTCGCCTTCGCCTGCTGGGCGCCTGTCGTCGGTCTGCAGATCAGGGCGCAGCGGCTGGCGCAGGTCGCGAGCGAAGGCGGCGCGCCGCTGGGTCCGGACTATGCCCGCACGATACGGCTTTGGTTTGGACTGGGCTGGCCGGCTTTCGCTGCGCTGCTCGGCGTCTTTTGGCTGATGATCGCAAAACCCGCACTTTGGTAAGCGCGCGCCCCGTCCAAGCCGCTTGCTCGGCGAAATGCCGGAGAAATGCGGATCTGCAGGCAGGCGGAGGAGAAGAATCCTCGCGTGCAAAATTACTGACAGCCCCAACTGTACAGCGGTTGACACGGGCCGGCGCCGCATCGAGCACAAAGGCAGCCGTTGGTGTAAGCAGGTCAGCCATTGTCGGTGGGATCGCCGGGCAGTGTGTCCGGCGCCCAGTTCAGATTCCGATGATCGAAGCCCTGTTCCAGCGTCGGTTTGATGATCATGAAATAAGGTGAGACGTCGAAGTCGCGCGGCGTGAACAGGCTGTGGTGGCGGATATTGAGAATGTCCCTCACACAGCCCCGGCAATCCGGATCATCCAGCAGTTCTTGCGTCACCACCGGAAGGATCGGATAGCGGATTGTCTGGAATGCCTGCGCCACCAGCGTCGAGCAGATCGCCTTGGTGGGTTCTCCGCTGCCCAGCGCGATCATCCGGCGTCGCCAGCTCGATGGCACGGGCGGGGTGGGGAAAAAGTAGCGAGCGAGGTCGATGACATTGGCAAGGTCATATGAATCGCCGACATGGGCGCGGGCAAAGCCGGTCAGCCCGGCGATTTCTTGCTCATCGAGGCCTACCGGACGACAGATGCGCGTATGCAGGCCGGCAAACTCCTTGCTTGTCACGAGGTGGACGCCTTCGACGGCATCCGCCTCGACAAATAGTGGCCGTGCGTCGGGCTCCGCTCCGGCTTCCGCTACGCAAAGTGCTGCGTGCGACCATGTGGACTGGGTAAGATACTTGATTGCGGTACTGATGCGCTGACGGCCGTCGACCAGAAGTACATCGCCGGCTCTTGCCGTCGCAGCAAGAGCGGCCTCGTCGGTGGGTGCATTGGCATAGGGCGCTCGCGACGGTCCGCTCAGATAACCTGCCAGCAGACGGCCGATTACAGACAGCAACGCCATTGTCAGCCCGGCAAGGCAAGCAGATGGGAGCGCGCCATATCCCGCAGGACACCAGCTTCGAGCTGCGCTTCATCGAGCAAGGCGGCAACGAGGTCACCAAGCGATACAAGGCCCGCCACCGCGCCGTCCTTGCTTCTCACCACCACATGCCGGCAACGCTCCCTGGTCATGGCCCGCATGACGTCGGCAGCATTGTCCTCGCAATAGCACGTCAGCACCGGCTTGCGCATGAAAGCTGTCACCGGCGCTTTCAGCGCATGACAACCGTGCTGTGCGATCGCCGACGTCAGTTCCTGTTGCGAAACAAGCCCCATGATCGCCGAAGCGTTTCCGTTGACCACGCCGACCGATCCGATTGACAGGCGATGCATCGCATCGACAGCTTTCGACATGGGCGACGTTTCGGTCACGGTTTCGAACTGACTGCCCTTGCGGGAAACGATCGCACCAATTTTCATTTCTGGCATCTCCAAGCGACAGCTCCCCTTCACACTATTCGGAGAAACCGGGAGCCTAGTTACACTCGATAACGCCGGGAAACTGGAAGAAATCGCATTTCGCGCTGCGCAATAGTTCGACAAATGCTGAGCGGAGCGAAGCGGCCCTTGCTTTTCGAGGTCGGCGGCAGATGAGGCTTGGGTGGCGTATCCGAGCGAGGAGTGGGGCCGTCCGGTGTTATAATCATCGATCCATGCAGCGATCTTTTCGCGGGCATGAGCGATGCTTGCGGGCCAGATCAGCCGCCTTCGCGCCTGCATCGGCTTCGCGTAATACCGCGATTATCTGTTCTTCGCTAAACCGTGATCGCTCCATCGTTGCGTTCCTTCTCAGGTCCGGACTCCAATCATTCCTGGACGGAAATCGGGGGTCACGTCGGTGGACGGCCAATCAGGCGCATTCAATCCGCAAAGCTTATGTTGACGATAGCAGCATGGTCATGGCAATTGGCCGGCAGTTTTCAAGTTCAGTGTAAAACACAGTCTAAAATACAGGTAGCGCGCTGAGCTAAGTGTCTGAAATGCGGGTATAGCTCAATGGTAGAGCACTAGCCTTCCAAGCTTGTGATGCGGGTTCGATCCCCGCTACCCGCTCCAGCCGCGCATCTTCATCCAAAACTTACCCTTTTCGCCTAGTTTTCCGGCGATGAACGCGCACAGCGATATCAAACTTTCCGCCTCGATAGCGAAGGCCGATCCGCGGCCGCCCTCGGCGGTCAGCAGCGCTGTCGGCTTTGTCGGGCTGGCAGGGCTTGCGATTGCCGTCGCGATCGGTCGGCTAACCGGCGCGAACGGCCCGCTATCGAGTATGCTCGCGGTCGTCGCTTGCGGCGTACCGATGGTGCTCTGGTCGCTCTTCGTCGACAAGGTCTGGCGCAATCCCACGACCGGACTCGATTGGGACCGGCCCGCGAGAAGCCATGACGAAACGCGCGAAATCAGTATCGCCAAACTCGCCGGGCTCTGGGCGACCTGGTGCATCATCGCCGCGACATATTGTATTTTCCGTTTCTATTGGGACGGGCAATATCTGTTCTCGATGCGAATCCTCGCCTGGTCCGCGCCGGTGTTGTTCGTCGTTTCGGTGCCCTATATTTTCTGGATAGACCGGCGGCTCACCGAGCCCAGGGACGGCGCCTATATGTTCGGCGCCTGGCTGACCAATGCCGACAACAAGATCGACAACGACAAAATTGCACACCATTTCCGCAACTGGACGGTCAAGGGATTTTTCACCGCCTTTATGATCTCGATCGTGCCGGGCAACTGGTTCGAAGTGCTGCGCTGGAGCAATGCCGAGATCCTCTCGCAGCCCGTTGCGCTGGCCTGGTTCCTGATCGCGCTGCTGTTTCTGATCGACGTCGCTTTTGCCACGGTGGGCTATATTTTGACGATGCGCCCGCTCGATGCGCATATTCGCTCGGCCAACCCATATGCGCAGGGCTGGGCGGCGGCGCTGATTTGCTATCCGCCGTTTATTCTCATGAGCGGCGGGCCGCTCGATTATACGATCAACACCGCGGGCGAAGACGGCTGGGCGCACTGGCTTGCCGCCTATCCGGCGGCTTTGCCGGTCATCGGCGCGATCCTCGTAGCGCTCACGGCGATCTATGCCTGGGCGACGGTCGCCTTCGGCATCCGCTTTTCGAACCTCACGCATCGCGGCGTGATGACGCACGGGCCCTACCGGTTTACGCGCCACCCCGCCTATCTGGCGAAGAACAGCTTCTGGTGGCTGGCGACGATGCCGTTCATCGCGACGACCGGCAATCCAGTCGACATGATCCGCAATACGGCGCTGCTCGCGCTCGTCAGCGGCGTCTATTATTGGCGCGCCAAGACCGAGGAAAAGCATCTGATGGCCGATCCTGCCTATCAGGAATATTGGCACTGGATGGAGCGCAACGCGCCGGTACCGAGGTTCTTCGCAAAATTGACGGGTCGCGAAGCCAAGCCGATGACGCCGGCGGCGCCTCCCGTCGAATAAGCCTTTGCCAGAGCGGCATGCCGGGAATTGAGCCAGGCGCGCAGTCCGTCGTCGTAAATCGACCTAGAAGCTCTCTTCCCCATAAACCTTCGAGACATCGCCGCCCCATTCGCCGCGGTAGCGTTCGAGCAGGCTGTCGGCGGGGGTTTTGCCGCTGGCGACGATTTCGCGCAAGGGATCGAGGAAGCCGCTTTCGTTGTCGCCGGCGCCGTTGATGCGCGCGCGCGTACTAAGGCCCGCGGCGGCGATGTCGAGGATTTCGGGGGCTATCGCGGCGAGCGTCCGGCCGCCGGGAACCGGCGCCTTGAGCCCCAATTCGGGGACGCTGTCGCGCAGTTCTTCGCGCTCTTCGAGCGTCCAGTGTTTGACGATGTTCCACGCCGCGTCGAGCGCGCCCTGGTCGTAGAGCAGCCCCACCCAAAGCGCGGGCAGCGCGCAAATCCGGTTCCACGGACCGCCGTCGGCGCCGCGCATTTCGAGAAAGCTTTTGAGGCGAACCTCGGGGAAGATCGTCGAGAGATGATCGTTCCAGTCGTCGATGGTCGGCTTCTCGCCGGGCAGGATCGAAAGCTCGCCGCGGAGGAAGTCTTTGAAATCAAGGCCCGAGGCGTCGAGATATTTGCCGTCGCGATAGACGAAGTACATCGGCACATCGAGCGCGTAATCGGCGTAGCGTTCGTAACCGAAGCCGTCCTCGAAAACGAAGGGCAGCATGCCGGTGCGGTCGGGATCGGTATCCGACCAGATATGGCTGCGGAACGATAGGAATCCGTTGGGCTTGCCCTCGGTGAAGGGCGAATTGGCGAAGAGCGCGGTGGCGAGCGGCTGGAGCGCGAGCGCGACACGGAATTTCTGCGCCATATCGGCTTC
>CAYQVL010000080.1:0-7174 GCA_964420825.1 uncultured Sphingomonadaceae bacterium | reverse complement strand
CAGCGGCCAGATGAGATCGGACGGATGCAGCCGGTTCTCGGCCACCATCGCGCGCGACCACGCGGTCGAACGGGCGCGGCGCATGCGCAGCGCGGGATAGGAAGCAGTGCTCATGGAGCGGGGTTTAGCGGGCCGCCGCCAAGCGCGCCAGCGGGCACGCAAACCTTTTCCCGGCTCGGCTCGGCGCAAGCTCCATCATCGAAATGCCGCCATCCGCCGCGACCCAGCCGACCAGCGCATCGACATGCGCCGCCACTCACGCGCCGCCATCCACGATGTCGCTACCGAATAAAGCGTCAGAATCGCGCCTAGTTGACGGTAACCGGCTGTTGATCGGCGGGCTGTGGCGGCATTTTTCCTTGGGCGACCTGGCGGGCGAAAACATCGCGCATCAACGAAAGCGACATCAGGTGCGCGTATACCAGCGGCAGGATTCCGTTCTGGATGAATTTGCGCGCTGTATCGCCGCGCAATTCCTTGAGCTTTTTCTCATCCACCATCTTGAAACCGCGATAGATATAGGGCTTTTCCGCGTCGTCGGGCTGGATCGAAACCTCGCCGTCCATCAACAGATCGGCCTTGACCAGTTCTTCGACAAAGGCGCCGGTACGTTGACCGGCGGTTTCGAACTGTTCGCAGAAGTCGAGCAGACCCTTGGTCGTATCGGTCGGCTGGCCGGCGTCAAACAGCGGTTCACCCTCGTCGAACTCGCCGATGACGTCCGAGGTCGGGTCAAAGCACAGCGACATTTCCTGGCTGTCGGCCTGGAGCCGCGCCAGCATGAACGGATAGCGGCGGATATAGGCCGGCATATAGATATTCTTCTCGGCGAGACCGCCTTCGTCGGTGACGAAGACATTGGCGCCGTCGTTGAGCCCCATCAGCGCCAACGGCACGGTATGCTCGCCGCCCGAGAAGACGATCGGCATGCAGCGCTGGGTCATGATGAATTCGTCGATCGTGACCGGAACAGCGTGAACCTTCGACAGAAACGGCGCGACATCGCTGCGTTGCAGCTTATAAGCGCCGTGCTCAGTGCTCGAAAGCGGGCTCAACTCATTGTAAAGAATGGGAAGGGGTTGTGCAGGGGGCACGCTGGCCATCGAAAATCTCCAAGCGGGAAGAGTGCAAAAGGCCGCCAAATGCCCGGCGGCCCAGTTCGCTTGGCGCTCTAGGAAATCTCGCGCGGATTCGCAAGCGGGACGAGTTTTCCCGGATTCATGATGCCATGCGGATCGAGCGCATCCTTGATCGCACGCATCGCCGCCAGCCGCGTCGGGCCGGCAAGTCGCTCGAATTCGGCCAGTTTGAGCTGCCCGATGCCGTGTTCGGCCGACAGCGAACCGCCTTGTTCGGCGACGAGATCGTGGACGAATGCGCTGACTGCCGCCCCCTGCTCGGCGAACCAGGCATGGTCGTCGGCGCCGGCAGGCGCCCGGACGTTGAAATGGACATTGCCGTCGCCGAGATGGCCGAATGCGATGACCCGGCTGCCGGTAAATCGCGCTTCAACCGCGGATGCGGCGCTCTCGATAAAGCGCGGCATCGCCGAAACCGGCACCGACACATCATGTTTCGCGGCGATACCGTCGCGACGCTCGGCTTCCGAAATAGTTTCGCGCAATTTCCACAATGCATCGGCCTGCGCCTCGCTTTCGGCAACCATCGCATCGGCAATCAACCCGGCGTCGAGGGCATCGGCGAGCACGGCCTCAAATTCTGTTCGAAGCCGATCGCTTTCCCTGGCGCAGCGCAGCTCGACCATGACATTCCAGCGATGCGCCCGCGCCAGCGGCGCGCGGGTATCGGGAATTTTATCGAGGACAAGCGCCAGCGCATCGGCGGGGATCAGTTCGAAGCTCTCGACGGCGGCGCCCACCGCGTCCTCGAGCCTTCGCAGCACCGTCAGTGCATCGCCCGCCGATGCGAGACCCGCCCAGCCGACAAGTCGGTGCGGCGCGGCGGAATAGAGCCTGAGGCTTGCCGCGGTGACGATGCCAAGCGTTCCTTCGGCGCCGACGAGCAACTGCCGCAGATCATAGCCGCGATTGTCCTTGCGCAGCGCCGACAGTCCCTCGAACAGGCTGCCGTCGGGCAGCACCGCCTCGAGACCGAGGGTAAACGCGCGCATCGTCCCGAAGCGCAGCACTTGCGTGCCCCCCGCATTGGTCGAAACCAGCCCGCCGATCGTTGCGCTGTCCTTGGCGGCGAGCGACAGCGGGAAGCGCCGCCCCGCTGCTCGCGCCGCTTCGTGAACATGGCTCAGGATCGCCCCGGCTTCGGCGACCAGACTGTTGTCCTCGGCATCGACCGAGCGGATTGCATTCATCTTGCGCAGCGACACCAGCAACGCGCGATCGCCCACACGCGGTACGCCGCCGGCGACCATGCCGGTGTTGCCGCCCTGGGGGACAATCGCGACGCCCGCTTCGCCCGCCAGCCGGATGATGGCCTGCACCTCGCCGACGGTTGCCGGCGACGCCAGGGCGAGCGCGTCGCCGGTGATTCGGCCCCGCCAATCGGTGAGCCAGGGTGCCATCGCTTCCGCATCGGCGGTCAGCCCCGCGCCGAGCACGATGGCCAGCCGGTCGAGGAATTCGCTGTCGGTCATGCCGTGCGTCATCGCTCAGCCATAGCCTGCCCGGCATGGCGGGGGCAATTCAGCTTGGGTTCAACGCGCGCTGACGACAATCGTTGGGGAGGCGCAATATCCAGATGTTCGGTTTCGGGTTCGCATTCATGATGATAACGGCGCCCGTCACGGGCGTGCAGCCAATGCTGTTGGCCATGCAAACGATCGAACAGCGTGTCATCATCCGTATCCCGTCGCGACCGATCAACCGTCCCCGCAGGCGCGCCCAGCCGGGAATGGTCTGGCGCGAGCTGCCGGCCGCGGCATGCCAGCCGGCGTCGCAAATCGCCCGCGCGCGCTTTACCCGTCCGGGCGCGGTCGATCTGCTGATGCGCGACAACAGCCTGATCCGCGCGCGCCTCACCGACGATTGCGTCGCGCTGGGATATTATTCCGCCTTCTACATCGTCCCGGGAGACGACGGGAGGATATGCGCCGACCGCGATGTCGTCGTCTCGCGCTCGGGAAGCGAATGCGCGATTTCGGCGTTTCGGAGCCTCGAACCGCATCCCGCAGGCTAACGCCGGGACCCGCCCGCACCCTTTGGTAAAGCTTGACTTTTGCCCCCGCAACGCCCAATCGGCAGGCGAGCCCGCGCAGGCTAAAGACGCGGCACCACCAATCATTCCCCGGGATTTATATGACCTTCGCCGACCTCGGCCTATCCGACGAATTGCTACGCGCCGTAGCCGACTCTGGCTATACCGAGCCGACTCCGATCCAGGCCGAGGCGATTCCGCCCGTGCTGATGATGAAGGACATCATCGGCATCGCCCAAACCGGCACCGGCAAGACCGCCAGCTTCGTGCTGCCGATGATCGACATCCTGAGCCAGGGGCGCAGCCGCGCACGCATGCCGCGCTCGCTGATCCTCGAACCGACGCGCGAACTCGCCGCGCAAGTCGCCGAAAATTTCGAGAATTACGGAAAATACCAGTCGCTTTCGATGGCCTTGCTGATCGGCGGCGTTTCGATGGGCGATCAGATGAAGGCGCTCGAAAAGGGCGTCGACGTGCTGATCGCGACGCCCGGGCGGCTGATGGATCTGTTCGACCGCGGCAAGATCCTGCTCTCGGGCTGTAGCTTGCTCGTCATCGACGAGGCCGACCGGATGCTCGACATGGGCTTTATCCCCGATATCGAGACGATCTGTGAAAAATTGCCGGCCAATCGCCAGACGCTACTGTTCTCGGCGACGATGCCGCCGCCGATCAAGAAGCTGTCCGACCGATTCCTGAGCAATCCAAAATATATCGAGGTCGCGCGGCCCGCGACGGCGGCGACCAACATCGATCAGCGCCTCGTCGAGACCAGCGCGCGCACCAAGAAGACGACGCTCAACAAATTGCTGCGCTCCGAAGACATATCGACAGCGATCATCTTCTCGAACCGCAAGACCACCGTTCGCGATCTCCAGCAGTCGCTCAAACGCGACGGTTTCGCCGCCGGGCAGATCCATGGCGATATGAGCCAGCCCGAGCGGATGCGTGAACTCGAAATGTTCAAGGCGGGCGAGATCAACATCCTCGTCGCCTCGGACGTCGCCGCTCGCGGGCTCGATATCAAAGGCGTCAGCCACATCTTCAACTATGACGCGCCCTGGCACCCCGACGATTATATCCACCGCATCGGCCGCACCGGGCGAGCGGGCGCCAAGGGCGTTGCGATCACGCTGGTGACGCCGGCCGACGAAGAGGCGATCGAGAATATCGAAAAGCTGACCGGGATGAAAATCCCACGCGGCGATGGCGGCCGACAGAATCCGCCGTCAGAAGGCAAGCAAGCTGAAGTAGAGCCCGAAACCGAAGACACCTCCGACCACAAGCCCCGTGCGCGCAGATCGCGGTCTCGCAAACCCGCCGAACGGCGCGAGACGCCGCAAAGCGCCGAACGCGAGAGCGAACCCAATCCTCCCAAAACCAAGCCCAAAGCAAGGTCCGCGCCTCGAATCTCCGAGCCAATGGCCGCTTCTGGCGACGATGGCGAGAACGACGAGTGGAATGGGCCGATGCCGGGTTTTCTCGGCACGAAATTGGGGATTTAAGGCAAGATAGACCTGGCCGTACTCGTCATTGCGAGCGAAGCGATGCAATCCAGGGCGGTTCGCAGTTACGCTCTGGATTGCTTCGTCGCCTTCGGCTCCTCGCAATGACGGTCTTGCAGTCACGGTCAGCCCCCGAATTTTTGCTTGTCTGGCAGGTGACACAATCTCCAAATACGGCTCGAGCGAAAATTGACGATATCCCGACCCAACTTGCCGTAAACGTAAACCCGTCTTATAGTGCAACTGAAATGGCGCGCTCAGATCCTCCCGAACATTTCGACGTCATCGTCGTCGGTGCCGGAATATCCGGTATCGGGGCGGGCTATTATCTTCAGAAAAATTGCCCCGCCGAGAGCTATGCGATCCTCGAGGGCCGCGAGAATATCGGCGGGACGTGGGACCTGTTCCGTTATCCGGGAGTTCGCTCGGATTCGGATATGTTTACGCTGGGCTATGCCTTCAAGCCGTGGACCGAGCAAAAGGCTATCGCCGACGGCCCCTCGATCCTCAACTATCTCGACGAGACCGCCGCCCAATACGGCATCTATGACAAGATCCGCTTTCGCCACATGGTCAAATCGGCGTCATGGTCGTCCGAGGAGGCGCGCTGGACGGTCGAGGCCGAGGTCGGCGAAGCGGGCGAACGCGCCACCTTTACGTGCAATTTCCTCTTCATGTGTTCGGGCTACTATAAGTACGAGAGCGGCTACACGCCCGCATGGCCGGGCATGGATCGTTTTCAGGGCACACTCGTCCACCCCCAGCAATGGCCCGAAGGTCTCGATTATGCCGGCAAGCGGGTCGTCGTCATCGGCTCGGGCGCCACCGCGGTAACGCTCGTTCCGGCGATGCTCGAAGGCGACGCCGCCGCCGGTCATGTCGTAATGCTCCAGCGTTCGCCGACCTATATGGCCTCACGCCCGGCGATCGACAAATTCGCCAACCGGCTGCGCAAGGTCCTGCCGTCGCGGCTCGCCTATGCGCTCGTCCGCTGGAAGCACGTCCTGCTTCAACGGCTCGTCTTCGCTCGCGCGCGCTCCAAGCCCGAAGGCGTGAAAAAATATCTGCTCGATCAGGTCCGCGAAGAGCTTGGCGCGGATTACGATATCGCGACGCATTTCACACCGCGCTACAATCCGTGGGAGCAGCGGCTCTGTCTCGTCCCCGACAGCGATCTCTTCAAGGTCATTCGCGAGGGCAAGGCATCGGTCGTCACCGACCATATCGAAAGCTTCACCGAAAAGGGCCTCGCGCTCGCTTCGGGTGAAGAACTCGAAGCCGATATCATCGTCACCGCGACCGGCCTCGAATTGCAGATGGCGGGCGGCATTACACTCACGGTCGACGGCGAGCCGGTCAGCTTCGCCAACCGGATGACCTATAAGGCAATGATGTTCGCCGACATTCCCAATTTCGCGATTTCCTTCGGCTACACCAACGCCTCGTGGACGCTTCGCGCCGACCTGACCTGCGATTACGTCACCCGGTTGCTCAACCATATGGACGCAACCGGCGCCGAGATCGCCACCCCCCGCCTGCCGGCCGACGGCAATGTGCAGCCCCTGCCCTGGGTCGATTTCTCCTCGGGCTATTTCAAGCGCGCCGAACATGTGCTGCCTGTGCAGGGCGACAAGGGCGTGTGGAGGAATCTGCAGAATTATCCGAAGGACATCGTAGCGCTCAAATTCGGCAAGATCGCCGACGAGGCGATGGAATTCACCAAGCGCCAACGGGTGGTCGATCGGCCGGAATCGGATGAGAACGTCTCGGCAATCGCCGCCGAATAGCGTGCTACCCTGCGTTCCGGTCAATGATCAGCCGCATCGCGCACCTGCGCTCGATCGGCGGACCCCGCGCCATCTCGCCGGCCAAAATCCTGTCGGGAACGGAGATCGCACGGAAGGCTTCTCCACCGAGAAGCTCGACAGGTGGTAATTTTTCCGCATCGCCGCGAGGGGCAAGGCGCAGCCGGCGGGTCATTCGCCCTTTTCGCGGTAGCGTGCGGTGAAATCCGATGCGAAGGCGGTAAAGCGCCCCTCTCCAATCGCCGCGCGCATATCGGCCATCAGCGCCTGGTAGAAATAAAGATTGTGCTCGGTCATCATCATCGCGCCGAGGATTTCGCGCGACCGGACGAGATGGTGGAGATAGGCGCGGCTCCACGTCGCGCAGACTGGGCACGCGCAGCCGGAGTCGAGAGGGCCGGTGTCTTCGCCGAAGCGCGCATTCTTGATATTGATCGGCCCGTCGCGGGTAAACGCCTGCCCCGTCCGCCCGCTGCGCGTCGGAAGCACGCAATCGAACATGTCGATGCCGCGCGCCACCGCGCCGACGAGGTCGTCGGGCTTGCCGACGCCCATCAGATAGCGCGGCTTATCGGCGGGAAGCTGGCCGGGCGCATAATCGAGGCAGGCGAACATCGCCTCCTGCCCTTCGCCGACCGCAAGGCCGCCGACCGCATAGCCGTCGAAACCGATTTCGATGAGCGCGGCGGCCGA
>CAYQVL010000079.1:0-7362 GCA_964420825.1 uncultured Sphingomonadaceae bacterium | reverse complement strand
CGGACCAACCGGTATCTGGTGCAGGCCCTCGCCCTCCGCGGTCAGAAAGGCGTAGGGCTCCCCCCGACCCGAGGCTTGGGTTGGCAAGCCCAGCGGGTGACGGACGGGCCAGCGGCCGTGATTGAGCCACGGCCGGTCATCGGGCGCACCCACAGGTTCGAGCCCACATAAATCGCGTATCGCTCGTTCGAGCCGATGCGCCGGCGCGTGATGCCGGGCGAGCGAAGGGAATTGACGGGCCGGGCACCCAAGAGTCGCGACGGCCAGTTCATCCCGGCCACCGCCGAGCAAAGCCATATGGACCGCTTCGGCCTCGCCCCAGAGTCCCAAGAGAGTCCACCGGCCTTCACCAAGCTGCTCGCCGAGTGTGGTCCAACGATCCGCATCCACGACCCTGCGCGGCCATGGATACTGCGCGATCGGCGCCGCCGCGCCGGCAATTGCCTCGGTCAGGCCTGGCATGTTGCCTCCCGAATCAATGGAGAAGGCCCGCGACATGTTGAAACCAGGCAACCAGCGGAGGGGGCAGATAGAACCCCGCCAGGAGCACAAGTCCGAAATGCGCTATCATGGGTATGTGGGAGGCCTTCACCGGGTAGCTGACGCCCGTCGGTTCGCCGAAGGCAAGTCCGTGAACCTTCTGCAGGAGCGCGCCGAATGCGATCAGCAGGCCGAACACCAGGGGCACCGCGAGCAGCGGCGCGCGCGCGAAGGTCGAGCTTACAACGAGAAACTCGCTCATAAATATCCCGAGCGGCGGCATTCCCGCAATCGCCGCGACGCCGACCACAAGCCCCCACCCTAACAGCGGATGGCTCACTGTCAGCCCCCGGATATCGGCTATCTTCTGCGTATCCTTCGCCTGGGCAATATGCCCCACCACAAAGAAAATGCCCGATTTAGTGAGGCTGTGCATCGTCATGTGGAGGAGTCCGGCGAAATTCGCTAGCGGCCCGCCGACGCCGAAGGCGAAAGCTATGATGCCCATATGTTCGATTGAAGAATAGGCGAACAGCCGCTTTATGTCCCTCCGCCGATACAACATGAACCCCGCGAAGATCAGGGAAACGAGACCCATCGTAATCAGCAGCGGGCCGGGCGCGAACGCGCCGGGGTTGGCCGCGAGCAGCAATTTGAACCGCAGGACAGCATGCAACGCGACGTTAAGCAGCAATCCGGAGAGCACTGCGGACACAGGCGTGGGGCCCTCCGCATGTGCATCGGGAAGCCATGCATGCAGCGGCGCGAGCCCAATTTTAGTGCCATAGCCCAGCAGCAGAAACACGAAAGCGAGGTTGAGCAATGCGGGATCGAGCTTCGCTGCGTGCTCGATCAACACCGTCCAGATCATGCCGTCGGGACCTTCGCCGACCACCGGCCGCGCAGCCATGTAGACCAGAATGGTGCCAAACAGCGCGAGCGCAATACCGACGCTGCCAAGGATGAAATATTTCCAAGCCGCCTCCAGCGCCTCATGCGTCTGGTAGATACCGACCATGACGACTGTCGTGAGCGTTGCAAGCTCGATTGCAACCCACATCAAGCCGATGTTGTTCGCGAGCAAAGCGAGGTTCATGCCGAACAGAAGAATCTGGTACATGGCGTGGTAGAACCGCAATTGAATTGGCCTTAGTCGGCCGGTCTCCAATTCGTGGGCGATATAGCTGGCGCTGAATACGCTGGTGGTGAAGGCGACAAATGTATTCAGGACGATGAAGACGATGTTGAGATCGTCAACTAGCAAATAAGGCCCCGGTGCCGGCTTCCAGAGAAAGAGCGACGCCGCCGCCAGCAAAGTGAGGAAGGCGGAGCCGGCGTTGAGACCGGCCGACAGCTTGTAATTTGGAATGAAAACAAGCAGGCAGGCGGTTGCGATAGGGATCAAGAGGATCAGGCCTTCGCCGCTTGTCGGCAGACTGATCAACGGCTTTCTCCCCGAAAGTCGTCGAGCGCCTGAAGGTCGACGGTGTCAAAGCGTTCACGGATGCGGAACAGGAAGAAGCCGATAACGATGAAGGCGATCAAGACAGAAAAGGCCACGCTGATCTCGACCACGAAGGGCATGCCTTTCGCGCCTGTCGCTGCCAGGATCAGCCCGTTTTCGAGCGACATGAAGCCCACCACCTGGCTGACGGCGTTCCGCCTGGTGACCATCACCAGCAGTCCGAGGAGCACGACCGAAAGGGCAAAGGCGAGATCCTCGCGTGCAAACATGTCGGCCTCGGCGGTGACCCGCAGGATGACGACTATCGACAGCGCTACCAGGGCAAGCCCCGCCAGCATGGTGGGACCGATGTTGACGGCGGTTTCTATCTCGCGATGGATGCCCAGGCGTCTGATCATGCGGTGAAGCGCCACCGGAATGATGATCGCCTTGACGGAAAGGGTGATGGCCACCGTCAGATAGAGGTGAGGAGCTCCCTGCACATAGGCCTGCCAGCCAACCGACAGTGCGAGGACGACGGCCTGGAACGCGAACACATTGAGCAACGCGGACAAACGGTCCTGATACAGCATCATCAGGCTGACCAGGACGAGGCCTCCGGCAAGGAAATGCGCTACGTCGAAGGCAAGCTTGTCCAATTCACAGACTCCGTGAGACGAACAACAGGAGCGTTCCGAGGAAACCGAGCATGAGGGCAGCTCCCAGAAAGTCCGGCACCCGGAAAACGCGCATCTTTGCGATCATGGTTTCGAAGTAGGCAAGCAGGAGACCTCCCAGGCCGAGCTTGCCGATATAGATCCCCACCCCAATCAGATGGATATGGAGCGGTGCGCCGGCCGGTGCGAGACCCCAAGGTACGAACACACTGGCAATCAGCGAAATATAGAGCAGCAACTTGATAGACGAGGCCAGCTCGATCAGCGCCAGATGGCGGCCGGAATACTCCAGGACCATCGCCTCATGCACCATGGTGAGCTCGAGATGGGTCGCAGGATTATCGACAGGCATACGGGCATTCTCGGCAATCGCGACAATGATCAGCGCGATCAACGCCATGGCGACCGAGACACGCAGTCCGACGTCGGGCGAGAGCATCATGCCCGCCACGGTCGAAAGCTGGGTCGAGCCCGCAACCAACGCGAGCGTAAAGACGATCATGATCAGCGCTGGCTCAGCGAAAACCGCAATCATCGCCTCTCGGCTCGAGCCGATGCCGCCGAAGCTGGTGCCGACATCCATGCCGGCAAGCGCGAGAAAGAAACGCGCACTTCCCAGCAACGCGATAATGGCGATCAGATCCGCCGACCAACTGAACAGGAGTCCTGTCGCGAAGGTCGGGATGAGGGCCGCGGCAACCCAGATTGTAGCAAACACGATGTAAGGAACAAATCGGAACAGCCAGGATGAGCTTTCAGCGACGACGGCCTCCTTGCGTACAAGCCGGATCAGGTCCCGATAGGGCTGTAAAAGCGGCGGTCCCTGACGGCGGAGTAAACGCGCCTTCACCTTGCGAATCCATCCGGTGAGCAGTGGCGAGAGCGCGAGCACCAGCAGCATTTGCGATGTCTGGATCGACAGGCCGTCGATTATCGAGATGTCGAAGGTCACCATGTCTTTCAGGGCCATGACGCGAGGATCAGCAGGAGCAGAACGAGTAAGGTGAAAACGAGACTCAGATAACGGCGGATGGTGAGGAACTGGAAATAGTTGAGCCGATCGGCGAGGAATTCTACCAGCCGGATGACCGGTTCGTAGAGCAGTTCCCATGCCAGGTCGCGCATCGTGACGACGATCCGCGCCGGCCGACCGTCGCCGGGCGCCGGCATATGGACTTCCTCCTTCGCCCGGAAGACCATCGTGCCAAAGACCCGGCGGATCGGCTGCGCGAAGCTCGATGCCGTGTATTGCGTGGCCGGGCTGGCGTCGGGGAAGCCGCAATCCCAGGCCGGCGCGCGGCGCAACCGGTTCGAAGCGACACGGTGGATCACCCACGCGCTAAGCGAGGCCGAGGCGGCAATAAAGAGAAACACCAACAAGCCATTGTAAGAACTGCGGCTTTCGGAAAACGGCACGATCGAAAGCCAAGCTATGTCGGTTTGCACCGGCATGCGTTCACCGGTCAGGGCAAGAGCCACTGGCGCCAGGCCGTCGATCACTAGGCCGGGCAGGATTCCGGCCAATATGCAAATCGCGGCGAGAATGAACATGGCGGCAAGCGAGAAGCGGTCGACTTCGTGGGCGTCGCGTGCCGAAAGGGAGCGGGGCCGGCCCAGGAACGTCACGCCGAAGGCTTTGATGAAACAGGCCGCCGCCAAGGCCGCCGATAGGGCGAGGAGCGCGCCGACCGCAGGCACCATGATCTTGAGGCCCCACTGCGGCAGTTCGGGACTTTGCAGGATGGCCTGGAATGTCAGCCACTCGGAAACGAAGCCGTTGAAGGGAGGCAAGGCGGAAATCGCCACCGATCCGACAAGGAAGGCGAAGCTCGTATAGGGCATGCGGTGAATGAGCCCGCCGAGGCGTTCCATGTCACGTTCGCCGGTTGCGGTCAGCACCGCGCCGGCGCCGAAGAACAACAGGCTCTTGAACAGCGAATGGTTGAACACATGAAACAGCGCGGCGGTCAGCGCCAAGGCTGCGGCGGCTCGCATGCCGAATGTGTCGAACGCGAGCGCAAGGCCGAGGCCGATAAAGATGATGCCGATGTTCTCGACCGTGTGATAGGCCAGCAGCCGCTTCAGATCATGCTGCATCAGCGCGTAGAGGACGCCGAGCACGGCGGTCACGCCGCCCATCGACAGAACCAGCGCGCCTGCCCACCAATCTAGCTCGCCGAGCAGATCGAATGCGATGCGGATAAAGCCATAAATCGCCACTTTGGTCATCACGCCGCTCATCAGGGCCGATACATGGCTCGGCGCCGCGGGATGGGCGAGCGGCAGCCAGACGTGAAGCGGGACCAGTCCTGCCTTGGAGCCTGTGCCCAAGAGGGCGAGCACAAGCACCAGTCCGGCAAATCCGGCGGGTGCGCCATGCGCGCGCATCGTCGCGAATGCGTATCCACCCTCGGGACCGGCCATCAGGCCGAAGGCGAGGAGCAGCGCCAGCGTACCGGCACTCGCCATCACGATATAGACGTAACCCGCGTGCCGATTGGCGTCATCACCGTGATGCGTCATGACCAACGCCCAGGACGCCAGCGACATGAACTCCCAGGAAAGAAGAAAGGTAAAGGCGTCGGCCGCCACCAGCACCATATTCATGGCGGCCAAAAACACCGGAAAGAACGGCAAGACCCGCTTCGGCGCGGTCTCATGACGCCCATAACCTAAAGCGAAGAGGCTGGCAGCCGCCCCGCCGAGGTTGATCACGACCACAAATACTGCCGCAAGCGCATCAAGATGGAAGTTCGCGCCGATCCAAGGGATACCTAGTGGAAGGACGATCGATGCAGTCGCGGCTGCCGGCATCGCAATCAACTGAACGACTCCGAGCGCGCATCCGATCCCGCTGACCACAAGCGCGATGCCGTAGACCAACCCTCCGGTCCAGCTGAAGCGGTTAGCGATCACGGCAAAAGCGCCCGTGGCGAGCAAGACCGCGATGCACCCAAACAAAGCCATGAGAAGTGTCGCGTCCGTCATTCAAGCCGCTCGCGGACGTCCAGTTGGGGATCGTTTGGGCCGGCCCTGTTGCGGGCAGCATATCGACCGAGCAATCTAACCCTTAGGCCACCCGTCCGGCCGGCAGCACCTTGCGCGATGAATTCGACCCCCGCCGCGTCAAGCGCAGCGATCAATTTAATCAGGGACTGTACATTCCTCTGAAGCATCTTCTTGCCGGCTTCCATTCGCTGGATAATTGGCATGAACAGTCCCGATCGTAAAGCGAGTTCCCTTTGATCGATGTTGATCAGCGCCGGAGCGCCTCGCAACTGGGCAGCCTCGATCATCGTGAGATCTCCACGATCATGCCATGCGTGCCGAATATCACGTTTGCATTCCCAATGCTAATATGCAAAGATCGTTTATTGATATATAAAACTTGAATAAGGGGTTTGGGACGCGTGCGGGCGGACCGGATGATCTTTGGCGAGGCGAGGTTGGAGAGCGGCTTCGACGAGGGAGCCCAATACAAAGGGCCTCGCGCTGCTTCGCTGACTGGAGGAGGTCGATGAGCACCGAACATTCTACGCGGCCGAGGCCGCTTTCTCCCCATCTTCAAATCTACCGTCTGACCATCACGATGGCGATGTCGATCGGCCATCGCCTTACGGGCGCGGCGCTATATTTCGGCGCGCTCCTTGTGACCTGGTGGTTGATCGCCCTTGCTTCAGGCCCCTATTCCTATGCGATCTTCCAGGTCTTTCTCGGCAGCTGGCCGGGACAGATCACCCTGCTCGGTTTCATTTGGGCTCTCATCCACCACATGCTTGGCGGAATCCGTCACCTTTTGTGGGACTCGGGCCTTTGGATAGACCCGCCCGCAGCGCGTAAGCTCGCCTGGACCACGCTGGTCGGCTCGGTGGGGCTCACACTGGTTGTCTGGCTCCTTTCATTCTCCACAGCGTCGATCCAATGACCGATATGCGCACACCGCGTCATCGCGTCCGTGGTCTTGGCGCAGCCGGCAGCGGTACAGCGCACTTCTGGTTGCAGCGGGTTACGGCACTCGCCAACATCCCTCTCGTACTAGGCCTGATCGCCATCCTCGCCGCTCTTGCGGGGTCGAGTTACGAAACTGCGAGAGAATTGCTTGGCAACCCTCTTGTCGCGATCGCGCTCCTCCTGCTTGTCGTTTCGGCCTCGTTTCACATGCGCCTCGGGATGCAGGCGATCATCGAGGATTATGTTCACAAGCCGGCGCTGAAGACCGCGTGCCTTGTGGCGAACACCCTGATCCCGGCGACGATCGCTGTCGCGTCCATCTACGCGCTGCTCAGGATCAGCGTGGGTTCCTGATTTTTTTAAGGTAAAACTAACATGGGCGCGTCCAGCACATACAATTTCACGGACCATATCTATGACGTCGTCGTGGTCGGCGCCGGGGGTGCCGGATTGCGCGCTACGCAGGGCGCGGTCGAGGCGGGACTGCGAACGGCCTGTATTACCAAGGTCTTTCCCACCCGCAGTCACACCGTCGCCGCCCAAGGCGGAATTGCGGCGAGCCTCGGCAATCTGGGCGCGGACAATTGGCAGTGGCATATGTACGACACCGTGAAGGGTGCAGACTGGTTAGGCGACCAGGACGCCATCGAATATATGTGCCGTCAGGCGGTGCCCACCGTTCTCGAACTCGAGCATGCGGGCCTGCCCTTCTCCCGCACCGAGAGCGGTGAAATCTACCAGCGGCCGTTCGGCGGTCATATGAGCAACTTCGGCGAGCGGCCCGTCCCGCGCGCCTGTGCCGCCGCCGAT
>CAYQVL010000078.1:0-7416 GCA_964420825.1 uncultured Sphingomonadaceae bacterium | reverse complement strand
TATGTGGCCGCCGATCGCTGCGGATGTCGCCATTCATGCGCGCGCTCCGGTTCTGGCCGTACCCGCCCGAACGGAAAGTTTCGCATGCGACGGCAAGGCGGTGATCGCATGGAACGGCTCGTTCGAAGCCGCCCAGGCGGTGCGGTCGTCGCTACCGCTTCTCAAACGGGCTTCGTCGGTGGCGCTCGTCACCATCGCCGAGCACGCGCTCGACCATCCCCCTACCGACGCCGGCGCCTATCTCGCGAGGCACGGCGTCGATAGCGAGCTGTTCTCGCAACCGGCCAATGGCAATTCGATCGCCGACGCCTTGAGAGCGGCGATCGCCGCCCAAAGCGGCGACTATCTGGTCATGGGCGCTTACGGCCATTCGCGCGTCCGCGAGAAGATCCTCGGCGGCGTCACGCAGGACCTTTTGAGCGATTGCCCGGTGCCGGTGCTGCTTGCCCATTAGCGAGCGGCGAACTCTCCGTGCATCCCCTTCCGCCAAGCAAGCCCACGCTTGAAAACCTTTGTACGAATATCATGACAGGAGCCCGATATGTTTCCACAGCCCACCGTTCTCCTCGCCACCGATCTCAGCGCCCGCTGCGACCGGGCCTTGGATCGTGCGCTCATCGTCGCGGAGCAACTCGCCGCCCGGCTGTTGATCGTCAATGTGATCGAAAAAGGCGAACTGGCTCGCGATATCGGCTATGACGAATGGCTGAAATCCGCGATCATACGCGATCTGCCCGTCACCCAGGTCGCGATCGAGGTCGTCATCAGGCGAGGCTCGGTGCCGCAATCGATCGCCAAAATCGCCCAGGAGGAGAATTGCGCGCTGATCGTGACCGGGGTTGCGCGATACAATAGCCTGCGCGATTTCCTGCTGGGAACGTTGGTCGATACATTGGTGCGCAGCTCGGACATCCCGGTGCTGATCGTCAAGCAGCGGCCGCAGGGTCGCTATAAACGGATCCTCGCCGCCACCGATTTTTCGTCATGCTCGCGCCGGGCGATCGAGGTCTCGGCGAAGTTTTTTCCGGAGATTCCCGTTCGCCTCGCCCACGCCTATCACACCCCCTATAGCGGCTGGCTGAGTTCGGAGAGCGTCGCGAAAGATACCCGCGAAGAGGCCGAAGAAGAGCTGACCGCGTTTCTGACCCAGCCCGACTTCAGCGATAGCCTTCGCGGGCGCTTGAGCCCGGAGATCGTTTATGGCGATATCAATGCGGCCATCCACCACCAGATCGAGACCTTCGATCCCGATTTGGTGGCGTTGGGAACGCACGGCAAAAGCGGCTTTGTCCAGGCGACGATCGGCAGCGTCGCGACGGATCTGATGTCGTGGATCCCCGCGGACACGCTTGTCGTTCGCGAAACGCGCTGATTGCAGCCTGCGCGCCCGCACCGGCCGCTCAATCGTCGGCCGGCTCGCTACCCGGCCGGAGCAGATCGAGCACCGCGACGACCATCGCTTCGGTGCCGAGCCGCACCGAGGGTTCGGGCGCGATGCGGAACAGCGGGCTGTGGTGCGAGGGGACCGGCGGGCCGCCGCCCGCAGCCGCGTCGATCGCCGCCTGCGGCGTCCCGCCGACGTTGAAATAGGCGCCGCGCACGCCGCTATCGGGCTGGACGAAATAGGCGAAATCCTCGGCTCCCATGCCCGTCGGCGGCGTCGGCGCGAGCAGCGTTTCGCCGCCCAGCGCCCTGGCCAATACGCCGCGCAGCCGGGCGGTTAGCTCGGGATCGTTGACCGTCGGAGGCGTCGCCTCGGTCGACACGGTGACCTCGGGCAACCGGTCTTCGGGCATGCCGTTCATGCGGCCGACATTCACGGCGATCCGTTCGATCCCGGCGAGCAATGTTTCGCGTACAGTCTGGTCGTTCGAGCGCACGGTGAGCTGCAAGGTGGCGCTGTCCGAAATGATGTTGTGCTTGATCCCGCCGTGGAACGATCCGACCGTCACGACGCCGGGGGCGAGCGGGGAGATTTCGCGACTGACCAGCGTCTGCAGCGCCATGACGATTTCGGCGCCCATCACAATCGGATCCTTGCCCTCATGCGGATAGGCGCCGTGCGCGCCGACGCCGTGGATGAGGATATCGACGCTGTCCGATGACGAAGCGATCAGCCCCGGCGAGAGGTCTATACGGCCCGTCGGCAGGTCGGCCGCAACATGGAAGGCGAGCGCGTAATCGGGTTTGGGGAAGCGTTCGTAAAGTCCGTCCTCAAGCATCGCGCGCGCGCCGCCGATCCGCTCCTCGGCGGGCTGGGCGACGAAGACGATCGTGCCCGACCAGCTTTCGCGCAACCGCGCGAGTTGCCGCGCCGCGCCGATCAGCGCGGTGATATGCACGTCATGGCCGCAGGCGTGCATCACCGGCGTCTCGATGCCGTCGATCCCGGTCTGCCGCGCGGTCGAGGCGTAATCGAGCCCTGAATCTTCGGCGAGCGGGAGTCCGTCCATATCGGCTCGGACGAGCACCGTCGGCCCCGCGCCGTTGCGCATCACGCCGACGACGCCGGTGCCGCCGACGCCCTCGGTGACTTCGGCTCCCGCCTCGCGCAACTGCGCCGCGATGATCCCGGCGGTGCGGTTCTCCATATAGCTGAGTTCGGGATGGCTGTGGAAATCGAGAAACAGCGCCTCGAGCCGCGCCTGATAATCGGCTTCGACCTGCGCGGCGATATCGCTCTGGCCGAACGCCGGCGCGGCCATCGCCAGCGCCAGCGCGCATATCGATACCGATCTGATCATGATTATCCCCCTTATATGCTCCACCCCTAATCCGTCGGCCCGGCGCGGGCAATATGCACGGTGGGCACGCCTTGCCTGCGAGCGGCTGTTGCGCCATTCTCGCCGCAAAGGAGCATGGCCATGGCGACTCTGATCCATCCCGAAAGCGAAAGCCGCGCGGGCGCGCCGCCATTCGGCGTGCGGCCGCTGACCCCGGCGATCGGCGCCGAACTGCTCGCCATCGATCTCGGCGCGCCCGATATCGGCGAGGCGATCCCGGCGATCCGCCAGGCGCTGCTCGATCACAAGGTGATCTTCTTCCGCGAACAGCAGATCAGCCGCGACCAGCACCTCGCCTTCGCGCGGCATTTCGGCGCGCTCGAGATCCATCCTGCGACCCCCAAAGACCAGCCCAACCCAGAAATCCTGCGCATCGAGCACGGTCCCGGCAGCAGGGGTCAGGAGAATTTCTGGCATTCGGACGTCACCTGGCGCGAACAACCCTCGCTCGGCTCGATCCTGCGCGCGATCGAGGTGCCCGAAGTCGGCGGCGACACATTGTTCGCCGACATGCACGCCGCCTATCTTGGGCTCGGCGAGGAGATGCGGCGCTTCGTTTCGGGGCTTACCGCGGTCCACGACATCGCCCGCGTTTTCGCCAAAAGGCTCGGCAAGCGGCCCGAGGATCTCCACGACACATATCCCCCGGTCGAGCATCCGGTGATCCGCACGCACCCCGAAACCGGTCTGCCCGTCATCTACGTCAACGGTGCGTTTACGAGTCATATCAAGGGGCTGGCCGAAGACGAGAGCCGCAGCCTGCTCGCGCATCTTTACGCCCAGGCCGCAAACCCCGAGATCCAGTGCCGCTTCCGCTGGGCGCCGGGATCGATCGCCTTTTGGGACAATCGCGCCTGCCAGCATTTCGCCGCCTCGGATTATTTCCCCGCGCGCCGCGTCATGGAGCGCGCGACGGTCAAGGGCGACCGGCCGTTCTATTCGTCAGCCTCAACCTGACGGTTGAGCGCCGATGGCGCGGCGATTTCCCGCCAAGGAAATTCTGACAGGCAAAACCCCACGAATTCCACTTAACGTGAACGTAAAGCCTTGCTACCATCGGTGTCAGTAAGGAGGCTTCCCGATGCTCGAACTCGCCCATCAGAACTATCGCCGCGCCGGCTGGCGCGGCCCGCGCAACCCGCCGGTCTACGAGGCCGAGGGCATCGCCGATCTCTCCAATTTCGAGGGCTTCCGCGCCGGCCACCCGATCGGCAGCTACACGCGGCTGCTCGCCGAAGCGCCGGTCTACTGGCAGGACGAACCGCAGGAGGCCGAGCCCGGCTATTGGGTCGTCACCCGCTATGCCGACATCAAGACGATATCGAAACAGCCCGAAATTTTCTCGAGCCAGAAGGGCGGGGTCAACATCTCCTATGGCGATCCCGAAAACCTGCATCCGCTGCTGTCGACCGCCGCGCTCGACAATATGATCGCATTGGACGGCGAGCCGCACGTCGAGCTGCGCCGCCAGCATATGCCCTTCTTCACCCCCGGCTATATTCGCGCGCTCAAGCTCAAGGTCGATGCCGAGGTCACGCGGCTGCTCGATCGTCTCGCCACCAGGGCGCCGCATTGCAATCTCGTCGACGAATTCGCCGCCCAGCTGCCGCTGTTCACGCTCGCCGAGCTGCTCGGCGTCGACCAGGCCGACCGGCCCAGGCTCGTCCAGTGGATGACCGATCTCGAAATGGCGACCTATTTCGGCGCCGTCCGCGAAGGGCTGCTGGCGCCGACGCCCGAGATCATGGCGGCGTACAATGGCTGGGAAGAACGCATCGTCGAATTCTTCGAATATGGCATGCGCGAGATCAAGGATCGTCAGGAAAACCCGCGCGAGGATCTGATGTCGGCGATCGCCAATGCGATCGTCGCCGGCGATCCGATGCCCGATATGTATCTCAAGGGCGCGTGGGAACTCATCTTCATCGCGGGCAACGATACCACGCGCAATTCGATCAGCGGAATGATGAAGCTATTGACCGAAAACCCCGATCAGAAAGCGAAGCTGGTCGCCGATCTCGGTCTGCTCCCCAATGCCGCGCAGGAGGCCGTCCGCCTCGTCAGTCCGGTGATCCACATGAAGCGCACCGCGACCCAGGATAGCGAGATCGGCGGTCAGAAAATCGCCGCCGGCGAGAAGGTCGTGATGTATTACGGCGCGGCGAACCGCGATCCGGCGGTGTTCGAAAACCCGCACGCCTTCGATATCGAGCGCAAGAATGCCGACCGCAACCTCGCTTTCGGCTTCGGCAAGCATGTCTGCCTCGGCCGCCAGATCGCGCTGATGCAGATCGAGAGCGCCTACCGCCAGATGCTGACGCGCTTTCCCGACATGCATATGGACGGCGAGATGGTCTGCGCGCCGAACAATTTCGTCCATGCGATCACCGAAATGCCGGTGACCTTCTCGGCCTGACGGGCCAATCCGGCGACCGCGCGATAGGACCGGGCAATCCGGGATACATATTGGCTCCACTAATAACCAAATCGGTTATCTATGGAGGCCTTTATGATCGAAGATCGGGCAATCCAACGCTTTCTGGCCGCGCGCGGCGCTTATAGAGGCGCAATCGACGGGCTGATCGGCAGCGGAACCAAGGCGGCGATGCGCGCTGTTTTGCAGCCTGTCGTCACCGGCGCATCGGGCTGGGACGACGCGCGGCTGCGGATAGCAACCGAGCAATTGATGATGCGCGAAGTCGGGATCGAGACAGGCGCTATAGACGGCTTCGACGGCCCGCAAACGCGCTTTGCGCTTGAGCAATGGCAAAACCGGCTGCGCGACATTACGCCGCCGGTCGCCGAGGTGAAGCACCAGCCATCGACGTTCCCGCGCCAGTCGGGCGTGCCGGGATATTATGGCAAGGTCGGCGTGAACCAGGTCACGCTTGAACTGCCATTCGATATGCGGCTGGCGTGGAATACCGACAAGATCGTTCGCCAATTCTCCATCCACCGCCTCGCGCATGACAGCGCCAAGGCCGCGTTTGCCGCCATCCTCGCGCATTACGGCGAGGCAAAGCTGCGCGCGCTCGGCCTCGATCTCTTCGGCGGTTGCCTCAACGTCCGCAAGATGCGCGGCGGATCGAATTACTCGATGCACTCGTGGGGGATCGCAATCGACTTCGACCCCACGCACAATCAGTTGCACTGGGGGCGCGACCGCGCGCGAATGGCTGGCGCTGATTATGCGGCGTTCCTCGACATCTGGGAAGGCGTCGGCTGGATCAGCCTCGGGCGCGAGCGCAATTTCGACTGGATGCACGTTCAGGCGGCACGGCTATGAGCGCGTTACCGCCTCTTGCGGAGCGCGCTCATCGGTGTAGCAAGCGGGCATGAAATTCGAAACCAGCGACAAGCCCGGCATCCCCGCCGCGACGCTTATCCTCGTGCGCGATTCCGACGGCGCGCCGCCCGAATTGCTGATGATCGAACGCGCCGCCAAGATGGCGTTCGCCGGCGGCGCGATGGTGTTTCCCGGCGGGCGCATCGATCCCGGCGATCATGCGCTGGCCGCAAACGATGCCGTGGTCGGCGGCGCGCCCGGCGACGCGATGGAGGCGGCTGCGCGGGTCGCCGCGATCCGCGAGACGCTCGAGGAGACCGGCATCGCCATCGGCTTCGATCCCGCTCCCGGCGCGGTGGCGACGGCGCAGTTGCGCGAAGGCCTCCACGAGGGCGGCGATTTCGGCGCGATGCTTGCGGCCGGAGGCTGGCGCCTCGATCTGTCGGGGCTCACCCCCTGGGCGCGCTGGATGCCCAGGTTCAAGCAGGAGCGCAGCTTCGACACCTGGTTTTTCGTCGCGCGCGCGCCGCGCTGCGCGGTCGCCGAGGCCGACGGCGGCGAGAGCGTGTCGAGCCGCTGGGCGAGCGCGCAGGCGGTGCTCGACGACGCCGACGCCAAGCGTTGCGCGATCATCTTCCCGACCCGCCGCAACCTCGAACGTCTGGCGATCTGCGACAGCTTCGCGGCCGCCTGCGATCACGCCGCGCGGCACGAGATACGGATGATCACCCCTTGGGTCGAAGAGCGCGACGGCGAACACTGGCTGCGCATCCCCGATGACGCCGGCTATCCGGTGTCGGCCGAGAAGCTGACCAGCGTCACGCGCGGTTGACGGCTCAGCGCAGGTTCAGGCGCGCGGCGCAAAGCGCGGGCCACATCACGGAGAATGTCATGCGTTTTACCTTGTCTGTTTTGCTCGCCGCCTCGTTGCTCGCCGCTCCAGCCTCGGCGCAGCCGGCTCCGCCACCGGTCGATACGCAAACCCCGCGCGGCGCCTATCTGGTCTATGCCGACGAACAGGGCACGGCCTTTGTGTCGTTCGAGCCCGCGCTCGCGACGACCAATGTCTGGCCGCTGAGCTTCTTCTATTTCGCCACCGGCGCGATCGCTGGTTCGGCGCGGATGACGGGCAGCGGCGATTGCGGCCAGGGCGTCGTCCGCGGGCGGCTGACCGACGCGACCGGCGCCGACGGCGCGGCACTGACGCTGCCGCAGGGCGAGGCGACGCCGAGCTTCGCCTTCGATCGCGCCGCCGCCGGCGGCGACGAGGCGATAGTCAGTTTCGTCTGCGGCAATACCGAAGCGCGGCTGATCCAGGCCGCAACCCCGGGTTTCGGCCAGCCGCGC
>CAYQVL010000077.1:0-7451 GCA_964420825.1 uncultured Sphingomonadaceae bacterium | reverse complement strand
TGCGGCAACGACGAGCGTGCTAAAGCGTTCACCGATCGCACCGGCATTGCCGCCTTCAAATGGGACGTCGGCGACTTCGACGCGTGCCAGGAAGGCTGCGCCAAGGTATCGGAGGAAATCGGTCCGGCCGACGTGCTCGTCAATAATGCCGGCATCACCCGTGACGGAACGCTCGCGCGTATGAGCTACGACGATTGGCACGAAGTGATGCGCGTCAATCTCGGCGGCTGTTTCAACATGGCCAAGGCCTGTTTCCCCGGGATGAAAGAGCGCGGTTGGGGCCGGATCGTCAATATCGGCTCGATCAACGGACAGGGCGGGCAATATGGTCAGGTCAACTATGCAGCGTCCAAATCGGGCATCCACGGCTTCACCAAGGCGCTCGCGCAGGAGGGCGCCCGCGCCGGGATCACCGTCAACGCGCTGGCCCCCGGCTATATCGATACCGACATGGTCGCTGCGGTGCCCGAACACGTCCTCGAAAAGATCGTCGCCAAGATACCCGTGGGACGGCTCGGCCAGGCCGAAGAAATCGCACGCGGCGTCGCCTATCTGTGTGCCGAGGAAGCGGGTTTTATCACTGGCTCGACGATGTCGATCAACGGCGGCCAACATATGTATTGAGCCCGTCGCCGCGTACCTCTCGCGGCGTGCAAGCAGATTCTGAGGATCGAGCCATCGACGAGCGCTATCACTCTCCGGTCAAGCGTAGCGTGACGATCGCCGGGCATCCCACGTCGATCACGCTCGAACCGGTGTTCTGGCTAGGCCTAGAACAGGCCGCATTGCGCCGGGACCTCCCGCTCAGCGCGCTCGTCGCGCGGATAGACAGCGAGCGCATCATGGCCTCGCACCAGCCCAACCTCGCCAGTGCAATCCGCTGCTGGCTCTATAGTCGGCGCTTGGATGAGAATGAATCTCATCCAAATGATGTCTGATACCGCCTCCGGGCGCCGCTGACACACGCACCGAGTTGCCGCGACTGACGCAACCCTAACTGACGCAACCCTATGCACTGCTCATGCGCAGGTGGTCGGCAGCCGGGGAGGCAGGCCTGCCGCCTAATGCTCGCGGCCCAATAACACACGCGCCTGCGCGCCAATCTGCGCGAGCATCGCCGCGCTTGGCGTTGGCGCCAGCCGCGCACGCGCGATCAGATCGGTAAATTGCTTAACCATCGGCCGCTGTTTGCGTAGCCAGGTTTCGACGTCGGCGACCGGATCGCGGGTATTGGTCCGGGCGAGGAAGTCGAGCCGGAGTTGTTCGAAATCGCGGCTCAAGCCCGCGGCAAGCAAGCGTTCCCACGAATCGCTCGAACCGAAGCGCAACGCCGCTGCATTGGCCCAATCGAGCCCGAGCACCTCGCCAAGACGCGTATAGGCTTGGGTCACCTCGAGTTCGCCAACGCCGAGACGTGCGGCGAGCGCCGATGTGCTGACGGTGCCCTTGAGTTCGGCAATGCGGATGATGCGCCCGACCAATGCGGGATCGACGTCGATGTCGGCAAGCTGCTGGCGCATTGCTTCGGAGACCCGCTGCGATTCGTCCTTGAGCAGTTCGTCCATCGCGGCATTGAGGCGTTTGACGCCCGGGCCCAATTCCTCGGCGATCTTGCTCGGCATGGTCGAGGCGTTGCTGACACGAATGAGGTCGGCCATCGGCAGGCGAAGATTCGCTTGCGCCATGTTGAAAAGACGCAGCCGCTCAAGCTCGCCGATATCCGCCTCCTCGATCTCCTGCCATAGCGCCTCGAGCTCGAATATCGCGTCGGCGGCGAGATAGGCGATCGCCACATGCGAAAGCCCGACGGCTTCCTCCTCGCTGAGCTCGAACGGCATGACGAAACCGATTCGGTTGACGACGCGGTTGGCGATCTTGGTGGCGATAATCTCGCGCCGCAGCCTGTGATTGCTGATCGCACCGGGAAAGCGCTCGCGCATGGCTGGCGGGAAGGCATGGCGCAGTATGGGGTCGAGCATCGGGTCGTCGGGAAGGTCGGTCCCCTGTACCGCATCCTGCAGCGCCAGCTTGCTATGCGCGAGCAGCACCGCGAGTTCGGGGCGCGTCAGGCCGCGACCGTCCTGTTTTCGCCTGAGCAGTTCCTCTCCCGACTCAAGCCCCTCGACCGTGCCATCGATGCGGCCGCCGGCTTCGAGTACCTCGATCACCCGCACATGGCTCGCCAGCCCCTCTGAGCCATCATGTTCAGCAAGCGACAGCGCAAGCGTTTGCAGCCGATTGTCTTCGAGCACGATCGCCGCGACATCGTCGGTCATGGTCTTGAGGAATGCGTTGCGCTCGTCGAATGCGAGGCGGCCTTCGATCATTTCGCGGTTGAGCGGGATCTTGATGTTGACCTCATTGTCCGAGCAATCGACGCCCGCGCTATTGTCGATAAAGTCGGTGTTCAACCGTCCGCCATGCATAGCATATTCGATGCGGCCGGCCTGCGTGAGGCCAAGATTTGCGCCCTCGCCGATCACCTTGGCGTGAACGTCTCGGCCGTTGACACGGAGCTTGTCGTTGGCCGGATCGCCGACCTCGATATGTGCTTCGCTCGCCGCCTTGATATAGGTGCCGATGCCGCCGAGCCAGAGCAAGTCGATCTCGGCCTTGAAGATCGCCGAGATCAGCTGCGAGGGGCGCATGACTTCATCGGTTACCCCGAGCATCGTCTGGATCTCGGGCGAAATCGGGATATCTTTTAGGCTGCGCGGGAAGACGCCGCCGCCTTTCGAAATCAGCGATGCGTCATAATCCTCCCAGCTCGATCGCGGCAGATCGAACATCCGCTGACGCTCTTCCCAGCTGCGCGCGGGATCGGGATCGGGGTCGAGAAAAATATGCCGGTGGTCGAAGGCGGCAACGAGCTGGATCGCCCTCGAGAGCAACATGCCATTGCCGAAGACATCGCCCGACATATCGCCGCACCCCGCGACGCGGATCGTGTCGGTCTGCACATCGACGCCGATTTCGAGAAAATGGCGCTGGACCGAAACCCAGGCGCCCTTGGCGGTAATCCCCATCACCTTGTGGTCATAGCCATGGCCGCCGCCGCTCGCGAACGCATCGCCGAGCCAGAATTTGCGTTCGAGCGCGAGCGCGTTGGCGACGTCGGAAAAGCTCGCCGTGCCTTTGTCGGCGGCGACGACGAAATAGGGATCGTCGTCGTCGCGGATGACGACATTGTCGGGATGAACGACTTCGCCCTCGATCAGATTGTCGGTCACCGACAGCAAGGTGCGGATGAATATCCGGTAGCTCTCGGTGCCCTCGGCGATCCAGGCGTCGCGATCACCCGGCGCGGGCAGACGCTTGGGATAGAAGCCGCCCTTGGCGCCGGTTGGGACGATTACCGCGTTCTTGACGACTTGGGCCTTCATCAGACCCAATATTTCGGTACGGAAATCGTCGCGCCGGTCGGACCAGCGCAAGCCGCCACGCGCAATCGGGCCGCCGCGAAGATGGATGCCCTCTACACGCGGGCTGTAAACCCAGATTTCCCGCCACGGAACCGGCGCCGGAAGCCCTGGTATGGCGCCGCTGTCGAGCTTGAAAGCAAGCGCTTCGCCCGACGCCGGCGCAAAGGCGTTGGTCCGCAGGCACGCCTGGACAACCGACCGCAACGCGCGCAGGATCGTATCGTCGTCGATCGCCGCAACCTTGACAAGGCCGGCGTCGATTGCATCTTCGATCTCACTTATCGCCGCATCGCGATCGCCTGCGAAAGCGGGATCGTGGCGCGCGTCGAACAACGCGATCAGCGCGCCGGTGATCGTCGGCGCTTCGCGGAGCGTCTCGACGACGGTGGCCAGGCCGTATGAAAGACCGGTCTGGCGCAAATAGCGGAACCAGGCGCGCAGCAGCGTCACGTCACGCGGGTTAAGCATCACCGAAATGATCAGCTGGTTGAACTCGTCGTTTTCGGCGCGGTTCTCGAGCACCGCCGAGATTGCCCCTTCCTTGACCCCCGCCCGTTCGAGCAGCGCGCCGAGATCGGTCTCGCCTTCGATCTCGAGCAGGAAATCGTGGATATAGCCTAGCCGTCCGCCCTCGAGCGGCGTCGGCATTTCCTCAAGCACGCGAAATCCAAAATTCTCAAGCGCGGGGACGGCGTCGGACAACGGAATCGAGGCGCCGAGCCGGTAGAGCTTGAGCCGCAATCGCGATTCATCGTCGCCATCGAGCCGGTAGAGCCGCGCACCGCGCTGTTCACCATGCAATCCGCGCAGCCGAAGCACATCCTTGGCCGCCTCCTCGGCGCCATATTCGCCGCGATAGCCATTGGGAAAGGCTGCCGCATAGGTCAGCGCCAGCCGCGCCGCGCGCGCCGGCGGAACGCGTCCGGCGAGTTCGGCTTCAACTGCGGGCAACCAGCCGCGAACCATTTGCTCGATTTCGGCATCGAGCGCTTCGGCATCGGCGTTGTTGGCGCCATCGATGATATCGAGAGTATAGCGGATAAGGGCGAGATCGCTGTCGCCGAGCTCGATCGCCCAGCTCGAAATCATTGCGCCGGTGGCCGCTTCGAGCTTCTCGCCGATGATCATCCGCCGCGCCGTCGACAGTTCGTCGCGCGGCAGCCAGACGAAGGCGAAGAGATGGCGGTCGAGTGCGCCGGAGATCATCAACAACTTCGGGCGTGGGCGGTCGGCAAGCGACATCGCGGTGAGCGCGGCGCGCTTGAGCGAATCGGCGTCGAAAGCGATCAATATGTCATGCGGCAGGCGCGAAAGCACATGCTGGAGCGCCTTGCCCGCATGGCTTTTCGGATTGAAATCGAGCTCGCGGTCGAGCGTGGTCAACATCTCGCGGAGCACCGGCACTTCGGAAACCGGCGCGTTCAGCGCCGCGCTGGTCCACAGGCCGGCGTGGATGGACAGCGAGACCAGCGCGCCGTTTTCGCGAACCGGGACAATAACGAGATCGAGCGGGACGCGGCGGTGAACGGTGGCGATCCTGTCGGCCTTGGTGAGCAGCGGCGCGCGGCCGCCCTCGACGAAATAGGCAATCGCGGTATCGCGCGTCCGCGCGCCCCAGCAGGAGGGGCCGGGGGCGCGAAAGATTCCGAGCCCCTGTTCGGCTTCGCCCTCGAGCGGCTGGAGGTGATGACCGAGCTGGGTGAAATGATGGTCGGCAAACCACAAGAGCAGGGCCTTGCCTTCGCCATTGTCGACGGTTTCGGCGTCGGCAATCAAACGTTCCTGAAGTAGCTGCCAGTCGTTCACCGCAGCGCGCGCATCGGCCAGCACGCGGTTGATATCGGTCAGCAATTCGCGTCGCGTCCGCGCGTCGGCGCGCTCTATTTCCATATAGACGAGCGATTCGTCGCGAACGTCTTCGGCGGGCGACGCGAAATCGGTCATCCGCCCGTCTTCATCGCGCAAGATTCTGACGATCGGATGAAGGAGGCGGTGAACGCTGAGCCCGTGCGCGGCCACCGCGCCCGCCACCGAATCGACGATAAACGGCATATCGTCGTTGATCACGGCAAGCCGCATGAACCGGCGGCCATCGTCGCGCGTGATCGATTTGAGCCTGACCTGCGCAGTGCCGGGCGGCCGCATGGCGACGACATCGGCAACGAAGCGGGCGGCCTCGCGCAATTCGGCGGTGGAGAGATTGTCGGTTTCGCCCGGAAGAGCGCCTGAGGTCAGCGCTTCTGCAATCGCCGCGATCCGGGCCTCGCTCGGCGAGTCATGCGCAACGTCGTTCATGGCGCAGGCTATGCCCGTCCCCGAACGGCTACTCAACCCTTGATTGCGGCCCGGCGGCTAGCCGGCAAGTTTGCGAATCGCGCGTTCGGTCAGCGTTTTTTCATAGGGCACCGCGCCGATGACGGCGAAGCGGCCATTGGGTATGCGGCGCGCCATCAGCAGCGTGAATTCCTCGTCGCCGCCGTGGTCGTCATCGAGCGTAACGAAATCCTGGATTCTCGCTTCGCGCAGGGTCTCGCAAGCCTGGGCGAGCCGGTCGGGCGCTTGCGCCGGGCGGCGCGCGGCGCGCTCGGCGGCGACAATCGCTTTGAGCCCGCCTTCATAGCTCTCGAGATAGGCGCCGAAGTCCCCTTCGGCGACGTCCTCGCGTTTGCCATGCGCGAGCGCTGCGGCGAATTCGGTCAGCCGGGTCTTGTCATAGTCGGCGCCGAAAACGAGTTTGACGATCGGCGTCATGGGTGCGCGCGCCTGTTGCGAAATGCCGGCGTCGTCGAGTAGTTCGCGATAGCCTTCGCGATCGGCCTCGGCGTTGCGCGCGAAATCATAGGCGCGCGCAAGCGTCCGGTAGAGCGCGGCGCGGCTGCGCTGATCGGCGTTCCTGGCCTGTTCGGCGCTGGCGCGCGCGATCGCAAGATGATCGGCGAGCGTTTCGGGGGAGTCGAACCGAGCCGGCGAAGTTTCGTCGCCTTCGCCTTCCGGCCGATAACCATCGAAGGCGCCGCCGGCCGGACCATCGGCCCATACCGGCACGCCGCCGCCCGCAGCCGCAAAGGGCGCGGCGAGCTCGCGGCCGACCGCGGCGCGCAAATTGTTCTGGGTCTCGGCGTCGGCGACTTCTTTCCAGTTGATAACGCCATAGATGAAATCGATGGTGTCGTCGTCGGACGAGAGCGGCATCAGGATGCCGCGATACATGGTGTTGCAGCCGCGATGGTTGACGAACTCGGCTTCGAAGCCGACCGGCGCCTGATTGGCGATGATCTGCATATAATGGTCGGTCAGCCGCGACAGCAGCGAGCGATTGGGCACTTCGGCGACGGTTTCGATCGCGCCGTCGATATCGCACTCTTCGCGCAGCTTGGCCCCGAGCCAGGCGATCGCCGGGTCGTTGATGCCGCCGGTAAAATCGAGCAGCACGCTGTGCGGACCGAAATCCTCGATATTGGCCGGATCGAGATCCTCGATGCCGGGATAGGCGCGATCGCGCAGCAACGACGCCCAGTAATTATAGGCGCGGACGTGCATCCGGCGTTCGTCGGCGCCGATATGCGGCGGCGCTTCGATGGCGGCGTCGTCGTCAACATCGGGTCCGGCGGCCTCGTCTGACCCGAAACGCTGGAGATCGTCCATATGCTGTCTGCCCTCAACGGCTTGTTCGCTTATGCCGGCCTTATGCACGCGATATGGTTTACGATCGGTAAACCCTCTCGACCCGGAGCAGCGCCGCGCGCCGCCAATAACGGCTTGTTTTGGCGGGGGCGCTTTGGTAAGGCGCGGCGCCCGCCCAAGGCGGACGTGCCGCTTTAGCTCAGCCGGTAGAGCATCGCATTCGTAATGCGGGGGTCAGGTGTTCGAGTCACCTAAGCGGCACCACCCACATCTTCCTCCGGTAAAGGCGATTTGGCGCCGGTTCGCCGCAGCGACCCGACGCGCCGCTACACGCTTGTCCACAGGCTTATCCACACGCCGAGTTTACGCCGAACGCGTTTTTTGTTTTCCGTGACCTTTCGTTTC
>CAYQVL010000076.1:0-7546 GCA_964420825.1 uncultured Sphingomonadaceae bacterium | reverse complement strand
TACCGGACGCACGAGCATTGGCTGATGGAAGGCTGGGCTTGGGTCCGGGAGAACCGCGTCGAGGCGCCCGAATATTGGCGCAAGGACAGCGATGACGGCTGGTATCGCTTCGGGCTGGCGGGCAGGCGGCCGATCGATCTTGCCGCGCCGGTCTGCCATATCAGCTATTATGAAGCCGCCGCTTATGCCGACTGGACGGGCTTTCGCCTGCCGACCGAAGCCGAATGGGAGGATGCGGCGCGCGAGCTCGATCCGGCCTCGGGCAATCAGCTTGACGGCGCCGACGAGGTTTGCAGCAGTGCTGCGTCGGGCGCCGGTCTCAAGCAGATGTTCGGCGATGTCTGGGAATGGACGGGCACCGCCTATGGCCCGCATCCCGGCTTTCGCGCCGCTGCGGGGGCGGTCGGCGAATATAATGGCAAGTTCATGGTCGGTCAGTATGTCCTGAAGGGCGCGAGCTGCGCCACGCCGCGCGGCCACAGCAGGGCGAGCTACCGCAATTTTTTTTATCCGCATATGCGCTGGCAGTTCGCCGGGTTGCGCCTCGCGAGAGATCTTTAGCCATGGCTGAAACTGACGATGACGCGGGCGTCGATCCCGCCTTCCGCAGCGATGTGCTCGCCGGCCTGAAAGGCCGCCCGCGCGCGATTCGCGCGCGCTGGCTCTACGATCTCAAGGGCTCCAAGCTGTTCGAGGAGATCACCGACCTGCCCGAATATTATCCGACGCGCACCGAGCGCGGCATCCTCGAGCGCTACGCGCGAGAGGTCGGCGAGGAAATCGGCGCTGGCCGCGCGGTCATCGAATTCGGCTCGGGCTCGTCGCTCAAGACGCCGCTGCTGCTCAGAGCGATCGCGCCCGCCGCCTATGTGCCGATCGATATTTCGGGCGAATTTCTTCGCCAGTCGATCGAGGCGCTGAGCGAGGATTTTCCCGATCTTCCGGTCTACCCGGTCGAAGCCGATTTCACGCACCGCGTGCCGCTGCCCGATGCGGTGGCGGATATGCCCAAGCTCGGCTTTTTCCCCGGTTCGACGATAGGCAATTTCATTCCGCCCTCGGCGGTCGATTTCCTCCGCGAGATGAAGGAGACGCTCGAAACCGGCGCGATGCTGCTGATCGGCATGGACCGCGTCAAGGGCGTGGATGTGCTCGTCCCGGCCTATGACGACGCGGCGGGAGTGACGGCTGCATTCAACCTCAATCTGATCGACCGGATCAACCGCGAACTCGGCGGGACGATGCCGCGCGACGCCTTCGAGCACTGCGTGGTGTGGAACGACAAGCTCGCACGCGTCGAGATGCACATAAAGGCGCGGCGCGACGTAACATTCGAAGTCGCGGGCGAATCCTTCGCCATGGCGAGAGACGAGACGATCCACACCGAAAACAGCCATAAATACGGGCCGCGCGATGCCCGCATCCTGCTCCGCGCCGGCGGCTGGACGATGGTCCGCGAATGGACTGACGAGGCCGATCAGTTCGCGCTGATCCTGGCCGAAGCGCAACCCGAAAGAACCGCGCCCTGACCGCCGGCGCAAGGGCTGGCGGTACGCGTTGCGTCGCGTTAGGGACTAGCGCACAAGCAGGAGCGAGAAAACATGCAGGCAATCGGCGTAATCGGAGCGGGACAGATGGGAGCGGGCATCGCGCAGGTATCGGCGCAGGCGGGCTATCGCGTGCTGCTGTCGGACGTCAGCCTTGAGATCGCTCAGAAGGCCAAGGCCGGTATCGGGAAGCAGCTCGACCGCCTCGTCGACAAGGACAAGATCGAAGCCCAGGCGCGCGACCGGGCGCTCGAACGGATTGAGCCCGTCGGCGATTTCGCCGGCATGTCTAGCGCAGGGCTGATCATCGAGGCGGCGACCGAACGCGAGGACATAAAGCGGCAAATCTTCGAAAAGGCCGGCGAAGTGCTCGGCCACCAGGCGATTCTCGCATCGAACACCTCATCGATCTCAATCACCGGGCTGGCGCAGGCGTCGCCCGACCCAGGGCGCTTCATCGGCGTCCATTTCTTCAATCCGGTGCCGCTTATGGGGCTGATCGAGGTTATCAGCGGGCTGGCGACGTCGGATGAGACGGTCAGGACGATCGAGACCTATGCCGAAGCGCTCGACAAGCGCGTCGTCCATGCCAATGACGCGCCGGGCTTTATCGTCAACCGCGTGCTGATGCCGATGCTCAACGAAGCGGCGTTCGCGCTCGGCGAAGGGGTCGCCGGGATCGAGGATATCGACGCCGCCTGCCGGCTCGGCCTCAATCATCCGATGGGGCCGCTGACGCTGGCCGATTTCATCGGGCTCGACACCTGCCTGCATATCACCAATGTGCTTTATTCGGGCACCGGCGATCCCAAGTTCCGCCCCGCGCCGCTGCTCGTCAAATATGTCGAGGCGGGCTGGCTCGGACGCAAGACGGGCCGGGGTTTTTACGATTATTCGGGCGATACGCCGAAGCCGACACGGTGAGGTTTCTGTTGGCGCGAAGCCGGAAGTTCAGTCCAGTGATCGTCTGCAAGTCCGTTCGCGCGGCTCGGACGGAGCAATAGAAAGAGAATGCCGATGGGTGTGTTTCCCTCGCTGCCCGACCAGCCCGAACTTTCGGAAGTCTTCCGCGCTTTCCCGGGCGGGCTCGAACCGCTGCTCGACTATCACGACGCCATCCTGCGTGGTGCCTCGCCGCTTTCGGTCGCCGAGCGCGAACTGATCGCGGCCTATGTGTCGGGGGTAAACCAGTGCAATTTCTGCCATGGCGCGCACCGCACCTATGCCGAGGTCCATGGCATCGACCCCGATGTCTTCGAGCAACTGATCGCCGATCCGCAAGCAGCGGGCGTCGATGAAAAACTGCTGCCGATCCTCGCCTATGTACGCAAGCTCACCCTGACGCCGAGCCAGATCAGCGAGACCGATGCCGCGCCGGTCTATGCGGCTGGCTGGAGCGAGCAGGCGCTGTTCGACGCGATTTCGGTCTGCGCGCTGTTCAACCTGATGAACCGGATCGTCGATGGCAGCGGCGTTGCCGCCAATCCGCTGATGCGCGCGCAATCGCGCGCGCGCGCCGAAAGCGGTCGCGACAATCGCCACCCCTATCGCGATTTCGCCAAGGTCGTGCTCGGAACCGAATAGGCGGAAAAAGCATGGCCGGACCGATACGCGACTTCACCATCGACATTCCGCAGGCGGCGCTCGACGACCTTCAGGCTCGTCTCGCCCATGCGCGCTTCCCCGAGAAGGAAACCGTCGAGGACTGGAGCCAGGGCGTCCCGCTAGCCTATGTCCGCGAACTCGCCGATTATTGGCGCGAGAACCATGACTGGCGGCGTTGCGAAGCGGCGCTCAACGCGCATCCCAATCATCTCATCGACATCGATGGCGTCGATATCCATTTCCTCCATATTCGCTCGCCGCACGACGCTGCGCGGCCGCTGCTGCTGACGCATGGCTGGCCGGGGTCGGTGCTCGAATTCCTCGACGTGATCGGCCCGCTGTCCGATCCCGTCGCACATGGCGGCAAGGCCGGGGATGCCTTCCATCTCGTCATTCCCTCGCTCCCCGGCTACGGTTTTTCGGGCAAGC
This sequence comes from uncultured Sphingomonadaceae bacterium, assembly GCA_964420825.1. Taxonomy (GTDB): domain Bacteria; phylum Pseudomonadota; class Alphaproteobacteria; order Sphingomonadales; family Sphingomonadaceae; genus Parasphingopyxis. The sequence goes on along the minus strand of CAYQVL010000076.1, from coordinate 3,965 downwards.
CCACCGAAACCGGCTGGAGCATCGAAAAGATCGCCCAAAGCTGGCACGCGCTGATGGCCGCGCTCGGCTATGACGCCTGGTTCGCGCAGGGCGGCGACTGGGGGGCGATGGTGACAGCGGCGATCGGCGCGCAAGACCGGGGCGGTTGCAAGGGCATTCATCTCAATATGGTCGTCGCGCCGCCGCCGCCCGAGGTCATGTCCAACCCGACAGAAGAAGAGCAATCGGCGCTCGCGCGCCTCGCCGCCTATCGCGCGACCGGCGGCGGATATTCGGCGCAGCAGAGCAGCAAGCCGCAAACATTGGGATATGCTCTTGCCGATTCGCCGGTCGGCCAGATGGCGTGGATCGTCGAGAAATTTCACGACTGGTCGGACTGCGGCGAGGAGAATGGCGGCCATCCCGGAAACGTCTTCAGCCGCGATCATCTGCTCGACAACGTCATGCTTTACTGGCTGAATAACGCGGGCGCGTCGTCGGCGCGGCTCTATTGGCACAGCTTCGGCAATCCTGATCTTTCGCCGGTTTCGATGCCGATGGGCGCGAGCATCTTCCCGCACGAAATCATGCGCGCATCGCGCCGATGGGCCGAAACGCGCTTCAAGAATATCGTCTATTGGAATGCGCCTGAGCGTGGCGGTCATTTCGCGGCGATGGAGCGGCCCGGGCTTTTCGTCGATGAGTTGCGCGCGTGCTTCGGCGCTATGGATTGTTAGCAATTCGGCCCATATTCCGGCTGCCCGAATGCGACGGCGACACGAAAACTTGCTTTGTAATCCCGGCAATCGCCGTTAGCCTCCTCCGATGACCAACGACCACGCCCCCGATCCCGCCAAGCTGCAAAAGGCCGAAACGCTGATCGAGGCGTTGCCCTATCTGCAGCGTTTCGCGGGCAAGACCTTCGTCGTCAAATATGGCGGCCATGCGATGGGAGACGCCAAGGCGGCGAGCAATTTCGCGCAGGATATCGTGCTCCTCAAGGCGATCGGCATCAATCCCGTCGTCGTCCATGGCGGCGGACCGCAGATCGGCGCGATGCTTGAAAAGCTCGGCGTCGCCAGCGAGTTCGTCGACGGATTGCGTGTTACCGATGCCGAAACCGCCGGCATCGCCGAAATGGTGCTGTCGGGCGCGATCAACAAGGAACTGGTCAGCTGGATCGGCCGCGCCGGCGGCCGCGCGGTCGGCATATCGGGCAAGGATGGCGGCTTCGTCCGCGCGCAAAAGATCACGCGGTCGGTCCGCGATCCGGAAAGCAATATCGAGCGCGCCGTCGATCTCGGCTTTGTCGGTGAACCCGTCGCGATCGACCGCAGCGTAATCGACATGATTTCGGATGCCGGGATGATCCCCGTCGTCGCGCCGGTCGGCGTCGATGGCGAGGGTCATACCTATAACATCAACGCCGATACGATGGCCGGCGCGGTCGCCGCCACGATGGGCGCGGCGCGATTGTTCCTGCTGACCGACGTCGCCGGCGTGCTCGACAAGGAGGGCGCCCTGCTCAGCGATCTCACCCCCGACACGATCGGCGTGCTCCACGCCGATGGCACGGTCTCGGGGGGGATGATTCCCAAGCTCGAAACCTGTGTTCGCGCGGTCGAGGGCGGAGTCGGGGCGGCGGTCATATTGGATGGCCGCATCCCGCACGGCCTGCTGCTCGAATTCTTCACGCGCCAGGGCGTCGGGACGATGGTGCGCGCGATCTAGCGCCCGTTTCCCTGCTGGCGGGCTTCACTGTCATTGAACCGCCGCGCCACAGTCGCTAGATGCCGCTGGTCCCAATGGAGTCCAAGCCATGCTTTACGCGCTGATCGGCGTTCTCATTCTGCTGATCCAGATCTTTATCTGGGTGATTATCGGTCAGGCGATATTGAGCTGGCTTATCGCCTTCAACGTCATCAATACGCAAAGCGACGGCGTCCGTCAGTTTCTCTACTGGCTCGATCGCGTCACCGAGCCGGTTTACCGGCCGATCCGGCGTTTCATGCCCGATTTCGGCGGCATCGATTTCTCGCCGATCGTGGTGATCCTCCTGATGTATCTGGTGATCGGCCTGTTGCAGCGGTTGCAGCTCCAGACGCTCGCATATTGATCGGCGGCCGATGAGCGAACGGATCATCGACGGCAAGGCCTTTGCCGCGCAATTGCGCGAAGCCGTCGGCGCGCGGGTTCCGGCCTTTGTCGCGGCCACCGGACGCAGGCCGGGGCTTGCCGTGGTGCTCGTCGGCGCCGATCCGGCGAGCGAAGTCTATGTCCGCTCGAAGGGCAAGGCGACGATCGCCGCCGGCATGGAGAGTTTCGAACACAAGCTCGATAGCGATATCGGCCAGGACAGCCTGATCGCGCTGATCCGCCAGCTCAATGCCGACGGGGGCGTCGACGGCATCCTCGTCCAGCTGCCGCTGCCGAAAGGCTATGACGAAGCCGCGGCCGTCGCGGCGATCGATCCGGCCAAGGATGTCGACGGGCTGACGGCCGAGAATGTCGCGCGGCTCGCCAATAACGAGGACAGCCTCGTTCCGTGCACGCCCTGGGGCTGTATGCTGCTGCTGCGCGACCGGATAGGCGATCTGTCGGGCCTCGACGCCGTCGTCATCGGCCGTTCGCAGCTGGTCGGCCGGCCGATGGCGCAACTGCTCGTCAACGCGAATTGCACGGTCACCATCGCGCACAGCCGCACGCGCAATCTCGAGGAGATAGTCCGCCGCGCCGATATCGTCGTCGCCGCCGTCGGCCGTGCCGAAATGGTCAAGGGCAACTGGCTCAAGGAAGGCGCGGTTGTCATCGATGTCGGCATCAACCGGCTCGATCCCGAACCCGGACAGGAACGCGGCCGGCTGGTCGGCGACGTCGCCTTCGCCGAGGCCGGTCACGTCAAGGCGATCACGCCGGTTCCCGGCGGCGTCGGGCCGATGACGATCGCCGTGCTGCTCAGGAACACGCTCGTCGCCGCGCATCGCCGCGCCGGGCTCTCCGATCCGGAGGGGCTGTGATCGCGCTCGCGGCATTGGCGCTGGCGGCTTCGCCGGCCGAGAATGCGGCGCACAGTGCGATCGAAGCGGAACGCGCCTTTGCCGGGATGGCCGGGCCGCACAGCTCGGGCCAATCGGTCGACGGCACGCTGCGATGGTCGTGGGGCGATCGCGGTTCGCGGGGAACGCGGCTGTCGATAAGCCTGTTCGACGGCGAGGCGATGGAGAGCGTCTTCATCCATGACAGAGCGGCGCAAATCCAATGACCGAACTTTTCATCTCGGCGCTGATTACCTTTTTCGTGGTCATCGATCCGCCGGGCTGCGCGCCGATCTTCGCCAGCCTGACGAGGGATGCAAGCGCGCGCGAACGCCGCTCGCAGGCGATCCGCGCGGTGTTGATCGCGACGGTGATCCTGATCTTCTTCGCGCTGTTCGGCGAGAATCTGCTCGGCGCGCTCGGCGTCAGCCTCGACGCCTTCCGCATCGCCGGCGGCATCATGCTGTTTTTGATCGCCTTCGAGATGGTGTTCGAAAAACGCACGCAGCGCCGCGAGGACCGCGCGCAGAAGATCATCGATACGCCCGAGATCGAGGATGTCTCGGCCTTTCCGATGGCGATGCCGATGATCGCCGGCCCCGGCACCATCGCTTCGGTGATGCTCCTCGAGGCGCGCGGTTCGGGTATCGAGGAATCGCTCGTCGTGCTTGCCGCGCTCGGCGCGATCCTGCTGCTGACGCTGGCCGCCTTGCTCGCCGCCGGACCGCTGATGCGGCTGCTCGGTCAGCGGATCGAGGCGGTCATCACGCGGTTGCTCGGCGTCGTTCTTGCCGCGCTGGCCGCGCAATTCGTTATCAACGGCCTGGTCGGCGCCTTCGCGATCAGCGCACCTTCCACAGTCTGAACGGCGAGCCCGCGGGTAGCGCCACGGGCTCAAGCCAGGCGGGCGGATCGCCCGCCGAGAGCCTCGCGAAGAAGCTTGCCGGGCTA
>CAYQVL010000075.1:0-7664 GCA_964420825.1 uncultured Sphingomonadaceae bacterium | reverse complement strand
GGCTCCATTCATCCATCTGTTCTGCGACGGCCTCCCAGAATTCGAGCGCAAGCCGTGCCGTCTCCTCAGGCGTTGTCTCCGGCAAACCGTTCAGCAACTCATTGGTCGCGTGGTAGATGGCGCTCAGCGTGAAAAGACGCCGTGAGCGCGGAGCAAGGCTGGTCTTTTCCAGCTCGACAACATCGCGGAATATGTCGGACCCGGCGATCAGGGACTTCGCAAGCCGGGCCGTTTCATCGCGGTAGTCATAGAGGATGCTGAGCGACGGTGACGGGCGGATAGCATAGCGGTTGAGGTCGGCAAACATCTGCTGGCAGCGCTCCAGCCCCTTGTCGAGGAAGAAGACGACGGCGATGGTCTCGTCGCCCAGCTCGGGGTGATTGCGTAAGGCCTGATCAATGGCGGCGCGTCGATGCTGGCCGTCATTAATGATGAAACGGGCCGACATTGGGATTTTTAGTATGCCGATTCGGTTGGCCTCCCCCTCTCCCGCAAACGGGGCGAAGGCGATATCGGAGTCTATGGAAACGGTGATCGCCGAGAAGACGTAGTTATCCACATTTTCCGTGATATAGCGGGACAGCTCCGGAATCCGCGCCCTGTTGAGCTGCCGCTGCGCCCGCAGCTCGGGCGCGAGTTCATCCTCGTCGAACTGGAAGAGCTTGGGCAGAAGCCGCATAGGGCACATGGAAACATAGTATTCCCGCTGCGCCTGGATGCCCCTGATGGCGGGGAACTGATACTCGAATCCGTCGCTCATATCTCTTTTCAAGTCTATGGGTTATGCGATACAAACATACTGAATCACATCGACCAAAGTTTGTCAAACATGAAACATACGTTTGCACCTACATACAAACAGGAAGGCGGCCCTGTCTACCTGGACTGCAACGCGACGGCTCCGATTGAGCCGTCTGTCAGGGACGCCGTGGTGCAATGGATGACGGACGAGCTGGGCAATGCGGGCAGCCGGACGCATGAGTACGGGCTGCGTGCCAAGCGGGCTGTCCAAAAGGCCCGCGAGCAAGTGGCTGCGGTCGTTGATGCCGCCGGTGACGAAGTGGTCTTCACCAGTGGGGCCACGGAGAGCAACAACCTCGCGCTCCTCGGCCTGGCAGCGCACGGCGAAGCGGCGGAACGCCGCCACATTGTCTCGACGGCCATCGAACACAAGGCGGTCCTGGAGCCTCTGGAGGCGTTAGAGGCAAGAGGGTTTTCGGTGACGCTGCTGCGACCCGGTCAGGATGGGCTCGTCTCGGCCGATTCGCTCAAGGACGCCCTTCGTCCCGACACGCTCCTCGTCTCAGTGATGCATGCGAACAACGAAACAGGTTCGATCCAGCCGCTTCAAGAAATCGCGGCCGCACTGGAAGGCCATGATGCCTACTTTCACGTCGATGCCGCGCAAGGCTACGGCAAGGACCTGGAGCCTCTACGCAGCAAGAGGATCGATCTCATCAGCGTCAGCAGTCACAAGGTCTACGGACCTGTCGGGATAGGTGCACTCATTGCGCGGCGGCGCGGCTTTAAGCGCCCGCCACTCAAGCCGCTGGCTTACGGCGGCGGTCAGGAGCGGGGCTTGCGGCCCGGCACGCTTCCGGTTCCGCTGATTGTCGGTCTCGGTGCGGCCGCCGAAACGGCATTGAGGGAACACGCGGCCCGTCAGGAACAGTGCCGCAATATCCGTCGGCAGGCGCTGGCCGCACTTGAACCGCTGGGAATCCGCATGCACTCAGATCCCGATCACACGCTATCGCATGTGATCAATTTCTCCGTTACCGGCGTTGATTCTGAAGCGGTGATGGTGGCGCTCAAGGATGTGGCCGCTGTCTCCAACGGCTCCGCGTGCACCTCGCAAAGCTACTCGCCAAGCCATGTGCTTGAGGCAATGGACCTGCCGCAGGACGCGGTCACCGGCGCGATCCGCATGTCCTGGTCCCACCTGACCCCCGACGTGGATTGGCCCCTGCTGGCGGCGCGGATCGATGCACTCCGGTAACGGACATTGCCGCGCGCAGGCTGCGGCATCCCGGGGTGTGAAGATGACGCGAAGATTCAAGGTTGATCCACAACTTTCTGTAAAGCAAACTCATTTATGAAACAAAAACAGGATTCTGTACGTCGTTGCGAATGTTGTCGGATGCAAAGCAATATGACGTAGGGGATCGCAGGCGTCGGCTCGAATCGGACGATGCATGGGGGAAATTAATTTCCGATGAGTTTGCGCGATATTGAGTATCAGGAAGATTACCGCTCCGGCTACGATAACATCGTAGAGGACTTCTTCCGACCGTCATTGCGCGCAGCGGAATCATATTGGCGCGCCGTTGGCTATTTCTCCAGCAGCGCGCTGGAGTCATTCGGTGCCCCATTAGGTGAATTCATCAAGAACGGCGGCCATATCCGGCTGATAACATCGGTCGAACTGTCCCACGGTGATCTGGAAGCAATCCAGAACGGGATACCGAAGCAGGACATCTGCGAACAGCGCCTTGAACAGATTATAGAAGCCGACTTTGCGGACGGGGTCGGTGACGGGACAGCCCGTTTAATACGGCTGTTGGAACTTGGCCGCCTTGAGATTCAGATCGCTGTGCCGAAGACCGGAACAGGCATTTATCACGAGAAGATCGGACTGTTTTTCGACGGTGAAGACTATGTTGCCTTCACCGGATCATCAAATGAAAGCCGGAACGCTTTCGAGAACAACCGTGAATGCGTGGATGTGTATCCGTCATGGGTGAGCACCGTCCGTGCTCCCCGGAAAAGAAGGCACTTCGAAGACCTTTGGGAGCGCAACGACAAAGGCGTGGACGTTTACAGCTTTCCTGATGCGGCGCGCCAGCAACTGATACGGGTCTGCGGCGAATGGGAGGCCGGCCGCAGGCAGCGCAAGCAAGAAGAGAAGGATAAGCCGAACAAGTGGCGTCACCAGGATGACGCGCTTGAAGAGTTTCTTGCAGCCGAGCGCGGCGTGCTCAATATGGCCACCGGCACGGGCAAGACGCGCACCTCGCTTAAGATCCTGCGCGCGCTGTACGAACGCGACAGCATTGACACCGTCATTGTCAGCACGGACGGCAATGACCTGCTGGACCAGTGGTATGCCGAACTGCTGAACGTGCGCAAAGATATTGGCGCGAAAGTGTTCCGCCACTACAAATCTTCGCGCGAAGTCGAGAATTTCCTGCTTAAGCCGAAAAACGCGATTCTCCTCGTTTCACGCCAGCCCTTGGCAACAGCCTTGCGGCAGTTGCCTGCCGGGCTCGGGCAGAGGACGCTGCTTATCCATGACGAGGTGCACGGATTGGGTAGTCCTGCAAACAGGACCAGGCTCGAAGGGCTTTCGGACAACATCCGATTCAGGTTGGGTTTGAGCGCAACGCCGGAGCGTGAATACGACGATGAAGGGAATGCCTTCCTCACGTCACATATCGGACCGGAGCTGATGCGGTTCGAGTTGGACGATGCGATCCGCCGCGAAATTCTCGCCCCGTTCGACTACTTTCCATTGCCCTATGAGCTGACGGCGGAAGACCGGCAACGTGTCCGGGACGTTTACAAGCGCCAAGCCGCCCGAGCCGCCGCCGGAAACCCGATGAGCGACGAAGAGGTCTGGATAGAGATTGCGCGCGTCTACAAGACCTGCCGGGCCAAACTTCCGATATTCGACAGCTTCATTCGCGAGAACCAGCACCTGCTTGAGCGATGCATCGTGTTTGTCGAGACGCAGGAATTTGGGGATGAGGTTCTGGAAATTATTCACAAATACAGATCGGATTTCCATACGTACTTCTCGGGGGAGGAATCCGAGACCTTGAAGCGCTTTGCGCGAGGCGAACTTGAATGCTTGATTACCTGCCATCGCGTATCGGAAGGAATCGATATCCGTTCCCTGAATTCGGTTATCCTGTTTTCTTCGGCGCGCGCCCGGCTTGAAACGATCCAGCGGATGGGCCGCTGTTTGCGAACCGATCCGGATAACCCGGACAAGACCGCAAGCATCGTAGACTTTATTCGCCAGTCAGACGAGGACGGCGAGCCAAACACCGATGAAGAACGCGCGGAGTGGCTGATAAACCTCTCAAAGGTGCGTGCGGGGGAGATTATAAATGGCGATTGATATTCGGATCACACAGGCCATCAACGAAGCCGTAAAGGAAGCGGGGCAAACCGAAACATTAGCCCGCCGCTTGATTGCATGGTTCGAAGCCGTAACGTCGGGGAACGAAGACATCAATGACCAGGCGGCGACCGCCCGGCACCTGGAGGTTCTGTTCGAAGGCACGGTTGTTGAAAATGCTGATGTTGAGGATGAGGACTGATGCCGGCGGTCATGCGCATTCTCGGCTGGAAAGCCCAGGGTCTCAGATGTCCCGACCATGAGATCAGTTGCGCTGATCCAAACGGCCAGCCCTTTCCAGTATCTCTCATCCAGATGCCGAACGGTACCGGCAAGACAACGACACTGGCGTTGTTGCGGGCGGCGCTATCGGGTTCCGCTGCCGCTCCCGGCTGGGACAGGCATAAGATAGCGGAGTTTCGGAAAAGAAACAGCGATGCACCTGATGGGTCTTTCGAGGTGCGCCTGCTCCTCAACGACAGGCGCGCGACCATCGTTATGGAGTTTGATTTCGAGAACGGCCGTGTGACTTACAAGACGACGCACGGCCCGGGGCGGCGCGACGGGTTTCATCCGCCGTCTGACTTCCGGCGTTTCATGAACGAGAATTTCGTCAACTTCTACGTTTTCGATGGCGAGCTGGCGCAGCACCTGCTCGACAGGGAGTACACAGATGCGCAGGTCGTAGTGGAAAACCTGTTCCAGATGAACGCCTTTGATGCGATGGCGCGCAAGGTCGGAGAGTACTGGGACAGCAAGACACAGAATGTCAGTGCGACTGAGGAACGCGGACTTTCCCGCCGGCAAAACCGCTTGACCGCTCTTCGGAAACACCTCGCCGCATGCAGGCGTGAACAACAGCAGTTACAGGCAAAGCGCGCCGATCTCTCGGCGCAGCTCCAGAAGAAAGAAGATGCCTATCATCAGGAGATCAAGAAAGAAGATGCACGCTTTCAGGCCTTGAATGATGCGGAAACTAAGGTTGAACGGCTCAAGGGTAAGGTTCGCGAAGAGGCCCTGGACGTCCTTGACCGAATGCGCGATCCCCATGCTCTTTCATCGTCTTTCGCGGCCTCCATGTTGGCTCTCAAGGACGGGCTCGATAGGGTAAAGTTGCCGGAAAGCGCTGCGCGCGAGTTCTTTGAGGACCTGGCGGGTGAAGCGGAATGCGTCTGCGGCAGACCGATTGACGCGGAGATCGCCGCCACGATCCGAACACGCGCCGCCCGATATCTGGGAACGGAGGATGTTGCGCTCCTCAACTCCATGAAGACGGCGATAAAGGACGCTGTTGGGGAGGAGTCCTATCAGGGCGAAAAGGACCTGAATACACGAATTTCTGGCTTGGCGTCAGCCGTGGAAGAGGAGCACGAGGCACGTAATGACCGTGACTCACTGCGACTCGAAGCCGAACAAGCTGATCCGGCCGTCAAGAGTGCAAGAGAAGACATTGAAAGTTTGCGAGCACAAATCGAGGGCGTTGATGACGATCTGGAAAAGTTTGAAAGCAAGGACCAGACTCAAAACGACGAGCGGACATACGGGGTCGAAATCCTCGAAAAGCGGATTGATGATGCCGAAAGGAAGCTCGCGGAAATCACGCACACGCTGACGGAAAAGGCAAAGCGTGACACCCTGAAGGCAATTATCAACAGCGCCCACAAGAAGGCCCGCGCCGGGATCACATCGGAGCTATGCGACCAGGCCAATGCCCGCATCTCCGAGCTGATGCCGCACAACAACATTTCGATCGAGCGGATTGAACAGAACCTGATCCTTGAGGGACAGGAAGGCGGCAGTGTGGGCGAAACGCTCTCCATTGCCTATGCCTTCCTCGCGACGCTGTTCCATCGATCTGACCATCAACTCCCCTTTGTCGTGGACAGCCCGGCCGGCCCCATCGATCTTGCCGTGCGTCCGAAGATCGGCGAGCTGATCCCCAACCTCACAGGCCAGTTCATCGCGTTCACGATTTCTTCCGAACGTGCCCGCTTCATCGCGCCGCTCAAACGGGCCAGCAGCACCGATATCCAGTTCATCACCCTCTTCCGCAAAGGCTCCGCGGATCTGCAGCGGGCCGCCCATGAGAAAGGAACCGTCCTGGAAACGGGCGACGGGCTCAACGTTACCGGCGAAGACTTCTTCAATGAATTCCAGCTCGAAGAAGAGGAGGCCGCCTGATGCAACCATTCCGGCTACGTTTGGATGCACGCCAGTGGTTTAAGGACCTCCGCGACCAAAGGGTGTTCAAGACAGATTTCGATGCGTTCTATTTCTGCTTCATCGCGGGCGTGACGGTCAAACGCAAGGAAGCCGTCCCGCTGGATGAAACCGCCGAGCTTGTGGCGTATTTCCCCGACAGATACGGGTCGCGCGGTAAGCTGCTTGTCGGATTGTTCCTCAAATCGGAGTTGGAAGTGCTTGGCGTGTCGATGGACGAGCGCCGCGAAGTCCATTCGGCAATCGCGCATCTGGTAACTCCGGAAGCCCCCAATTTCCTGAGCGATGAAGGCGTACGCGAATTCAACAAATATGCGCATGGCGGATACGAACAGCTCATCGAATGGTTCGAAGACCGCCCGCGCTCCCTGGAAACCTTTCTGCGGAGCTACAAGCGGAAAATCGACCAAAGTGTAGCGGATAAGGCAGCCTGACAATGCCGATCAAACCTACTCAGCTTGGCGTCAAATTTCTTTTTGAGCAGAACCACACATTTGCCGTTCCCAAGTACCAGCGCGGATATGCATGGGATGAGGACGCTATCGATGATTTCATCGAAGATTTGTCACGGTGCTTGAAAACGCGCGAGGCAGGCTCGGAGAAAAGCCACTTCTTCGGTGGCGTCGTGACGGTTCGCATGCCGGTCGCAAGCTCCAACCGGTCAAATTATGAGGTCATCGACGGCCAGCAACGGCTGGCATCCTTTGTGATGTTCATAGCTGCAGTCGTGCGCGGGATGCGCGGTATCGTCGGTGACCTGACCAAGAAGGGTAATCTGTCGGCGGAAGAGAAAAAGGCAAAGAAATTCCTTGAAGAGACTATCGAAGCGCTGCGGACCATTTACCTGATCTACCGCGACGAGATTGATCTGGAATATGTCGAGATATCCAAACTGAAACTCTCAGATGCGGATGATGAGTTCTTCCAGAACATCATCGGCGAGAAGAAAGCGGTCCCGAAGAGAGCTTCACATGAGCGCATCCAGGCGGCCTGGGATCGGCTGGTCTCGTTCGTGGACAACGATCTTCTCAAGGGCGGGTCTCCCTGGGAAAAGGCAAAGCGGTTGCAGCTACTGGTAAACAGTGTGCTGGCGACGGATTGCAGCGTGATCTTCATGTGTTCGGACACACGCAGCGAAGCCTACCAGATTTTCCAGGTGCTGAATGACCGCGGGGTCCATCTCACTGACGGTGACTTGCTCCGTGCGAGTACTTTGGAGCTGTTGGACAGCAAGGGCTTGGCGTCTGTGCAGAGCAAGCTGGCCGAAACCTGGGACAGCGTTTTGGCCTATGCACCGGGGGACATCGATAGCTACCTGCGC
>CAYQVL010000074.1:0-7706 GCA_964420825.1 uncultured Sphingomonadaceae bacterium | reverse complement strand
CGGTACCTGTCCGGTGATGATGACGAGCGGAATCGAATCCATCAGCGCGTCGGTAATTCCGGTGACTGCGTTGGTTGCGCCGGGACCCGAGGTGACGAGGACGACGCCGGGCTTGCCCGTCGAGCGCGCATAGCCCTCGGCGGCATGGGTGGCAGCTTGTTCGTGGCGGACGAGAATGTGGCGAATGCGCTTCTGTTTGAAAATTGCGTCGTAGATCGGCAGCACCGCGCCGCCCGGATAGCCGAAAATAACCTCGACACCGCAATCGACCAGCGCCTCGACGAGGATCTCCGCTCCGCTTTTTTCGACCGCCATCATGTCACCCATCGCTTATGCTGCGCCGCAATAGCAGCGTCGTGTCCGCGCTGCTAGGGAGCAAAAAATAAGCTGTCAACAGTCGTTAACGTAATTTAGTTGCGAGTGTATCGGCAATATAATCATATTCTGTCTCATTTATGCGAGGCCAGGCCGCCGGGCATTGATGGGCAAACCAGGTATATTGACGTTTGGCATAGCGCCGCGTCGCCAGCGCGGCTGCGGCGATCGCCTCATCACGGCCGCACTTGCCGGTGAGAAAGGCGGCGATCTCGCGCACGCCGATGGCGCGCATGACGGGCAGCGCAGGGTCGAGCCGGCGTGCGAACAGGGCTTCGACTTCGGCGACCGCGCCGTCGTCGAACATCGCTGTGAAACGGCGGTCGCAGCGCTCGTAGAGCCATTGGCGTTCGGGCAGCAACACACACGGCACGAGGTCTATCGCCTCGGCGATCCCGCCCGATTTGCGCCGCCGCCATTTTCCGATCGTCGTCCCGGTCGAGCGCACCACTTCGAGCGCGCGCACGACGCGCGTCGTATCGCCCGCGGCGAGCCGGGCGGCCGACATCGGATCTTCGCGCTCGAGCGCGGCATAGGCTTGCGCGACCGGCAGCACGCGCACAGCCGCGCGTACTTCAGTATCTATATCGGGGATCGGCGCGATGCCTTCGAGGAGCGTGCGCTGATAAAGGCCGGTCCCGCCGACGAGTATAGGAATCCGCCCTTTGGCGTGGATCTCCGCGAGTGCCGTCTTGGCGTCACGCGCCCATCGCGCCGCCGAACAGGCCTCCCCGCCGTCGATATAACCGAACAACCGGTGCGGAAGCGCGCGCTCATCGGCTTCGCTCGGCCGCGCGCTCACCACGCGCAAATCGGCATAGACCTGCGCGCTGTCGGCATTGACGATGACGCCGCCGGCGCGCTCGGTGATCCTCGCCGCCAATGCGGACTTGCCGCTTGCAGTTGGCCCCGCGATAAGCGCGACTTTGTATCGTCCGGAGTTTTGCCCAATGTTCATCGCCACGCTCATAGCAGCAGATCGGCTCAGCGCAGGCGATATTTCGCTGGCGCGCGACGCGCTTGCTGGTGCCGGTATCGAGAGCGGCGAGGCGGCCTGGATCGAGCCGGACAAAGCCGCCGATCTGCCATTTTCATTTAAGCTGGCGAGCGCCCGCGGTGCGGTCGCGGGGCTTATCGACGGCGTCGATATCGTCCTTCAGCCCAGAGCGCATCGTACCAAGAAGCTGCTCGTCGCCGACATGGATTCAACAATGATTACCGTCGAATGCCTCGACGAGCTCGCTGACTATGCCGGCTTCAAGCCGCAGGTTGAGACGATTACCCAAATGGCGATGCGCGGTGAGGTGGATTTCGCTTCGGCGCTTGCAGAGAGAGTTTTACTTCTCAAAGGATTAGAGGCTGATATTATTACGCGATGTTATGATGATCGCGTGTCGATATCGCCAGGTGCGATACCGCTGGTGCGGACGATGAGGGCGAGCGGCGCGCGCTGTGTGCTCGTATCGGGCGGGTTCACCCTCTTCGCCGAGCGCGTCGGACAGGAAATCGGGTTCGACCGCGTCATCGCCAACCATCTCGACATCGATTCGAACAGCCTGTCGGGCACGGTATCGCCGCCGATTGTCGACGGCGCGGCCAAGGAGGCGATGCTTCGTGAAGAGGCCGCAATACTCGGCCTTGACGAAACCGACACCATGGCGATCGGCGACGGCGCCAACGATATCGCGATGATCAAAGCGGCCGGTCTCGGCGTCGCCTATCGCGCCAAACCCAAGACGCAGACAGCGGCCGACGCGCGGCTTGATCATGGCGATCTTTCGGCGCTGCTTTATGCGCAGGGCTATGCGCGTAAGGACTGGATCGAAGATTAGGCGGTCATCTAGTCGCGCGTCATGTCGGCTATGGTAACGCCGAGCGCAAAGGCCACCGAGGCTTCGTCCCCGGCAAAGGCAATTTCGACGCCCTTGTCACCGACCGACCGGACCCGGCCTTCGATTCTCCCGATCGCGGGATGCTGTAACCCGACGCTGTCGCCGCATTTTGGGCGCGCATTGGTCCGGATGTGCGCGCCGCGACCCGAAATGCTCTCGATCGCCGCTGGCGAGGGACTTTCGGCATCGATGATGCACATCCTGCGGCGGCGGCCGAGCGTGGCAAAGCTGTTTGGTTTTGCTGCGCTGGTGAACTGCGCCATGACGACCCCTCATTTGAGCGAGCGGTTGCATAGCGTGAAGCCGGCAAAGGAAGCGTTAAGCGCGGTGAACGACGATCGCCGCGTGTTTCGGCTGGGCTCGTGAACGCGGGCCAGATCTAACGATGCGTTGTTATGCACTCCGAACCGGCCCGCCGGGCCGCCGCGCATGCGCTTTGCGCCTGTGCCTGGGTCTGGAACGGTCCCGCCTGAAGCCGGGTATAGGGTCCCGCGCGCACCAGATAGGGCTGCAGCCCGGCAAGTCCCGAAGCCCCGCTCAGGCTGCGCCAGAGAGATTCCGCGCGGGCGCTCTCGCGGAACGACCCAAGCTGGATCCGCCAGTCGCCGCTACGCGCTACCGGCGGGGCAGGCTGCGAAGCGGGTTGCGTATGATGATGCGCGGGAGGCGCCGCCGCGACCGGCGGCCGTGTTGCGGCTGGAGGTGGAGCCGGCGCGGGCGGTGGCGGCGGTGCTGCCGCGACCTCGACCGGTGCCGTCTGAGCGGCCATTTGTGCGGCTAGCACCGTGCCCTGTTCGCGCTGTTCAAGCGGAATATAGCGATCCATCTGCTCGAGGCTTGCCGTTGCCTGCGGTAGTCCGGCCGCCGCGGCGTTGGTCATCATGGCATAGGCGCGAACCCAGTCGCGCGGCGTAAGGTCGCCGTTGAACATCGCGGTGCCATAGATATATTGCGCGCGCGGCTCGCCGCGATCGGCGGCGCGGATGATATAGGGCATTGCCTCTTCGCGATTACCTTCCTGGAAGAGCATCAGGCCGTAATTGGCTTCGGCCTGCAAATGACCCTGGTCAGCGGCGTTCTGGAATAGCGACCGCGCACGATCCATGTCCTGCGGCACGCCGCGGCCGAGCTTGTAGGCCTGCCCGAGATTGAACTGGGCATCGGCATCGCCGCTATCGGCGAGCGGCTGCCACTCGCCGATGGCGCGCGCGTAATCGCCAGAACTCCACGCTTCGACGCCTTCGCGCACACCGGCCTGCGCGGTGCCGGCAAAAGCCGCGAAGGTGAACAGTGCGATAGCCCGACTAAAATTGATCCTGGTCATAGTTGTTACCCCATACTCGGCGCTGACCTGTTCGCGCTCTCCGACAATAGCAGAGTTAACCCGCAATTAGCAAAGCAGGCGCGTCTATTTTCGGGACATCAATCAAAATTTAAGCGCGGCCATTAACCGGATTTTAGGCACCGAAGTGGCAATCAGGCGACGAGAAACCGCGAACGAAGGGGATATCATGCGGGTTTTGGCAATGGCATCGCAAAAAGGCGGCTCGGGAAAGACGACGCTTTCCGGGCATCTGGCCGTCCAGGCGCAGCGGGCGGGCGCGGGTCCGGTCGTATTGATCGATATCGATCCGCAGGGTTCGCTCGCCGATTGGTGGAACGAACGCGACGATGATATGCCGGCGTTCGCGCAGACCACGGTCGGCCGGCTCGCCGCCGATCTCGAAGTCTTGCGGCAGCAGGGATTCAAACTCGCCGTGCTCGATACGCCGCCGGCGATCACCATGGCCATCCAGAGCGTCATCCAGGTCGCCGAATTGATCGTCATCCCGACACGACCGAGCCCGCACGATCTGCGTGCGGTCGGCGCTACCGTCGATTTGTGCGAGCGCGCCGGCAAGCCGCTGATCTTCGTGGTCAACGGCGCGACGCCGCGCGCCAAGATCACCTATGAAGCCGCCGTCGCGCTTTCGCAGCATGGCACGGTGGCGCCGGTTACTCTCCATCACCGCACCGATTTCGCCGCATCGATGATCGATGGACGCACCGTCATGGAAATTGATCCCGAAGGCAAATCGTCGCGCGAGGTCATCGAACTATGGGATTATATGTCCGATCGGCTCGAAAAGAATTTCCGCCGCACCGTCTTCAGCGGGCCGGGCCTTACGCTGTCTCGTCAGCTTCAACGTCCCGCCAGCGGGGGCTTCGGCCGCCGCGTGACGGGCCAATAGGAGCGAATCGATGGGCGAAGAAAAATTTGCATCGCTGTCGTCGGGATTGCTTGCCCGCAAGGGCGGAGCCAAGCCTGCGATGCGCCGCCAGAACTATATCAATCCGCAAGGCGATGTCAGCGAGGATCTGGGTTGGAACGACATGGGCGACCATGACGATTTCAACGGCCATGACGATGCTCATGCATCCTATGGCGCGCCCCATGAGGTATGCGATAGCGATGTCGATGGCGCGCCGGTGCCCCAAATACGTATGCAGATCGACGCGCTCGAGGTCGATTTCGGATCGGCCGAGGATGACGGAGATATTCGACCGGTACCGTCGAGCGGCCTGACGCCCGTCGCCGCCGAGACCGTGCCGTCGCTGTTCGAAACTGCGCCCGAAGCCCGGTTTGAGGTTGTCGAACCGCAGCCGGCAAAACCGGCGCCGCAAAAGATGCTGGCGCGAGACAAGATCGCTTTCACGCTGCGCCTCGACAAGGATCGCCATCTCAAATTGCGGCTCGCCTCGGCGGTCAGCAACCGCTCGGCGCAGCAACTGGTCACCGAAGCGCTCGACGTTTTTCTCGAGAACCAGCCTGGTCTCACCGATTTCGCGCGGCACTCGCCGCGCGCCGCGAGCGCCCGGTAACGAACGATTGAGGAGTGAGGACAATGAAGTCGACCCTGATTAATCTGACAGCCTCGACACTGGCGCTCGGCGTATCGATGGCCGGCTTTGCCGCTATCGCCACCAGCGCCGCTTCGAACGCCGCACCCGAATCGGACAACCGCACCGCGCGCGACGCCGCCGGCGACGCCGCCGAGGCGCGCGAGGCCCTCGCCGAGAATCGCGCCGATCGCGCCGTTCGCTATGCCGAACGTGCTGTCGAAAAGCTGCCGTATAGCGCCGAATATCGCCATCTGCTCGGCCGCGCCTATCTTGCCGTCGGGCGATTCGCGTCGGCGGAGACCAGCTTTCAGGATGCGCTGACGATCAATCCCGAATTCGAGCGTAGCGGCTTCAACCTCGCGCTGACGCTGATCGCGCAGGGCCGTCGCCAGGATGCGCTCGAAGAGCTCGCCGATCTCGAAGGACGGATCGGCGCATCCGATCTCGGTCTCGCCCTCGCGCTCGCCGGCAATCATGAACGTGCGATCGATGTTCTCCAGCAGGCCGCCCGCGCCAATGGCGGCGATCCGCGCGCCCGACAGAATCTGGCGCTGACCTATGCCATGGCCGGACGCTGGGCCGAGTCGCGGATTACCGCGGCGCAGGACATCAATCTCGCCAATCTCAACGATCGGATGACGCAATGGGCTTCGTTCGCTTCGCCGGCCAATAGCTGGGATCAGGTCGCAACGCTGCTCGGAGTCGAAGCCGATGGCCGCGACGGCGGCCAGCCGCAACGGCTCGCGCTCGCACCGATGCCTACTGAAACAATGCTCGCCGCAGCGCCGGCCGGCGCTGGCGTTCCCGCGCCGATCGTCGCCTTTGCCGCGCCCGCGCCTATCGGCGCGCCGCCTTCCGCTCCCCGTGTCACCGAGGTTGATGTGCCGCCGCCGGTAATCGCCGCCGCTCCGGCGCCCATCCGCTCGGCGCCGCCGGCGGTTGCCGTCGCAAGCGCGCCCTCGAGCGAGTTCATTGTCGAGGACGAGCCGGTCTATCTGGCGAGCGCCGAGCCGACGGCGCCGCGTCCAGCTCCGGTTGCGGCTCAACGGCCGGCGCCTGCACCGATAGCGGCTCCGCGGTCTGGCCCGGCACCGATCGCTGCTTCACGGCCAGTAGCTTCCCCGCAGTCTGTTCATGCTGCATCCGCGCCGCGCAGCCGTTCGGGCAATTATATGGTTCAGCTCGGTGCCTATTCGCAGCAGGCCAACGTTGCGCTCGCCTGGGATCGCGCGGTCCGCCGTCATGCCGGCCTCGCCGAGTTCACGCCCTCGCGCGCGACCTTCGAACGCGGCCACACCCTTTACCGGCTGTCGTTCGGCGGTTTCGAAACGCGCAACGAAGCGCGCGGGATGTGCCGGACGTTGAAGGCGCAGGGCATCGACTGCTTTGTCCGCGCCCGCGCCGGCGATTCGCCGCTGCAGATCGCGGCGCGAGCCGGAACGGGCCTCGCCTCGCTGCGCTAGCCGCGTTCGAGCAATCGACCGCCCTTGATCGTATGAATGACCTTGCCCTGCACGGGCAGCCCGTCGAACGATGTGTTTCCGGCGCTGGCGAGGAGTTTTTCGCTGTTGATCAGCCATGGGGCGCCCGGATCGAAGACGATGATGTCGGCCTGGGACCCTTGGGCGAGTGTGCCGCCGGGCACGCCGAGCAACCTTGCCGGATTGGCCGACAGCAGCGCAAACAGCCTCGGCATGTCGATATGGCCGTCGCGGACGAGAATGAGGCTTAAGGCGAGCAAGGTCTCGGCACCCGACATGCCGGGTTCGGCATCCGCAAAAGGCAATCTCTTGGCCTCGGGGCCCTGCGGGTCGTGGCCCGAGGACAGGACATCGATCGTGCCGTCGGCGAGCGCGGCGAGTGCGGCGTCGCGATCCTCGGCGCTGCGCAGCGGCGGTGAGAGCTTGGCGAAGGTCCGATAGGGGCCGATATCGACATCGCAGAGCAACAGATGCGCGGGCGTGATCCCGCAGGTCGCCTTGACGCCGCACGCCTTGGCGTCGCGCAGGAGATCGAAGCCGCGCGCCGTCGTCACTTGGTGGAAATGGACATGGCCGCCGGTTTCCTCGGCGAGCATCAGATCGCGAGCGATCGCCATCGCTTCGGAGATAGCGGGCGCGCTCGGCAGGCCGAGCCGCGCCGAGGTTTCGCCGTCGCTGCCGACGGCCCCGCCCGACAGACCTTCGTCTTCGGCATGTGCGATGACGATCATCCCGAGCGCGGCGGCGTAGCGCAGCACGCGGTGCATGAGGCCGCTATCGGCAATCCGCCTGCGCCCGGTGGCGATGGCGACCGCGCCGGCGCGCTGCATCAGCCCGATCTCGGCGAGTTCATCGCCCTTGAGCCCGCGCGTCGCCGCGGCGATCGGGTGGATCCAGACGTGCGGCTTGCCCGCCGCGGCGGCATGGCGGACCATCGCGGCATCGTCGAGCACCGGCGACTGATCGGGCATCAGCGCCGCGCGCGTGATCCCGCCAAAATGGAACGCAGGCTTGTCCACCGCAAAGACGCCGAGATCGACCAGTCCGGGCGCGACCAGCCTGCCGCGCGCATCGA
>CAYQVL010000073.1:0-7723 GCA_964420825.1 uncultured Sphingomonadaceae bacterium | reverse complement strand
GGTTTAGATCGCCGCCCTTTGGGCTATAGCTGGACCATCATGCTGCGCGTTCTCACCCTTTCGACGCTGTTTCCCGATTCCGCGCGCCCGACCTTCGGGGTGTTCGTCGAACAGCAAACGCTCGGCCTCGCGGCGCGCGGAGATGTCGATCTCGAAATCGTCGCGCCGATCGGCATTTCGCCATGGCCGCTGAGCCTCCACCCGCATTATCGCCGCTTTGCCGCGCTTCCCGAACAGGAGTTTTGGAAAGGCGTGATCGTTCACCGTCCACGCTTTCCGATCCTACCCGGAATAGGCGGCCGATGGATGCCCGGCGCGATGGCCAGAGCGCTACTGCCGCTGCTCGCGTCGATCCGCGAGCGCTTCGCTTTCGATGTCATCGACGCCGAGTTCTTCTACCCCGACGGGCCTGCGGCGATGCGGCTCGCCAAGGCCTTTGACGTGCCATTTTCGGTCAAGGCGCGAGGCGCCGATATCCATCATTGGGGAACGCGTCGGGGCTGTGCGGGCCAAATTCGCAAGGCCGGAGAAGGCGCGGCAGGCCTCCTCGCGGTGAGCGAAGCGATCAAACAGGATATGGTCGGCCTCGGCATTCCCGGCGGCCGGATCCTCGTCCATTATACCGGCATCGACCGCACCCGCTTCAAGCCCGTCGATCGCGCCGAAACGAAGGCTGGACTGGGGGTGGCCGGTCCCCTGCTCGTTACGGTCGGCGCGCTGATACCGCGTAAGGCCCAGAATCTGGTGATCGATGCGCTGGTGTCGGTTCCCGAAGCGACATTGATTCTCGTCGGCGACGGCCCTTTGCGCGACGCGCTCGAAACCCAAATCGTCCGGCGCACGCTCGGCGATCGCGTCCGCCTTGCCGGCAATCTGCCACATGACGAGGTCGCACGGATGATCGCGGCGGCCGATGTCATGGTGCTGCCGTCATCGTCCGAAGGGCTGGCAAATGCCTGGGTCGAAGCGCTCGCTTGCGGCACGCCGATCGTGATCGCCGATGTCGGCGGCGCGCGCGAAGTCGTCGACCGGCCCGAGGCCGGCGCGCTGGCGGCGCGCGATCCATCGGCAATCGCGACCGCGATCAATGCGATCTTGGCCGATCCGCCCGATCCGCAAGCGGTAATGAAAAGCGTCGAACGCTTCTCATGGGAGCGCAACAGCGAAACGCTGTTCGCGCATCTATCTGGATTAGTCGAAGGGCAATAGCGCCGCGACGATCCATCGCCCTTCGCCGCGCAACATTCCCCAGCTGCGCGCCGCCGCGCGGCTGTCCATCGGCTCGATGCCAATTTCGCTCGCTTCGAGGGTGGCGACGAGGCGCGCCGCAGGGCGCCGCAAGACCCCGCCAGTGCCGAGCAGCAGGAATTCCGGGCGCGGATCAATCGCGATCAGATCGCCGAACGACGCGCGATCGAGGTCATCAAAATCCGGCGCGTCCCAGGCGCGCGCCCACTCGGGCGTCAGCAATAGTCCGTCGCGATATTCCTCACCGTCGCAGCGAAAGCCGTGTGCGGTGAAACCGGTGATTACCGGACCCGGCGCATCGCCCTCGCGGCTCAGCTCCACCATCAGCGCGTATAGCCCTCGCGATGCTCGATGCGTTCGCCGCCGCCCGGCCCGCTGCCGGCGGGAATGAAGCTGTCGGGGCCGACCTTGAGCCAGATCAGGAACGGTGCCGCCATATACACCGAGCTATAGGTGCCGATGAAAATCCCGAGCGTCATCGCGGCGGTGAAGCCGAAGAGCACCTCGGGGCCTATGAACAGCAGGATGACCAGCGCCAATATGGCCGTCAAGCTCGTCATCACGGTGCGCGCGAGCGTTTCGTTGACCGACAGATCGAGCAGCGGAACGATTTCCATCTTGCGGTATTTGCGCAGATTTTCGCGGACACGGTCATAGACGACAATCGTATCGTTCAACGAATATCCGATGATCGTCAGCAATGCGGCGACGATGTTCAGATTGAACTCGAGCTGGGTGAGCGCGAAAAAACCGAAAGTCAGCGCAACGTCATGAAAAAGCGCGAACAGCGCGCCGACACCGAACTGCCATTCGAAGCGCAGCCAGATATAGAGCGAAATCGCGATCATCGCGAGGCCGAGCGCCCAAGCGCCCGCGCTGAAAAGCTCGTTCGACACCTTGCCCGAAACCGAATCGGTCGAATCGATGCGCGCTCCCGGATATTCGGCCTCGATCATCGAGGTTACCCGCGCCGAAACCGAACTGGCGACGTCGGCCGCTCCATCTTCGCTTTCGATTTCGCGCAGCCGGATCGAAACCTGGTTGGGATCGCCGAAGCGCTGAATCGAGGCGTCGCCGATATTGAGCGCGCCAATTTCGGCGCGCAGCGTTTCGACCGGCGCCTGCTCGTCCTGGGTGAAGGTCACCTGGATCATCTGGCCGCCGGCGAAATCGACGCCGAAATTGAGGCCGCGCGTCATCGTCAGCGCGATCGACGCGATGATCATGATAATCGAAATGCCGATCGCCACGTTCCGCCATTTGAGGAACTGGATATTGGTGTTGTCAGGGACGAGCTTCAAAAGGCGGATCATATCACCAACTCCTTGGGCCGCTTGCGCCGCATCGACACCGCCACCATCATCCGCGTCACCGTCACGGCGGTAAACACCGAGGTGACAATGCCGATAATGAGCACGACGGCGAAGCCGCGCACCGGACCCGATCCGAAGGAAAACATCAGCAAGCCGGCAATTACGTTGGTGACATTGGCGTCGAAGATGGCGCGGCTGGCTTCCCTATAGCCGACCTCGACGGCGTCAATGGCCTTGCGTCCGCGTCGCTGCTCCTCGCGTATTCGTTCGTTGATCAGCACATTGGCGTCGACCGCCGTTCCCACTGTCAGGATGAACCCCGCGATGCCGGGCAGGGTGAGTGTCGCATCGAGCATCGCCATGATCGCGATGATCAGGAACAGGTTGAGCGCGAGCGCGATGTTCGCGTTGACCCCGAAACGGCCATAGGTGACGAACATGAACACCATCACCGCGACCGTCGCGATGACCCCGGCGAGGCCGCCGAGGCGGATCGAGTCGGCGCCGAGCTCGGGACCGACCGTGCGGTCTTCGATCACGACGAGTTCGACCGGCAGTTTGCCCGAGCGCAGCGCGATCGCCAGCTCGTTGGCGCTTTGAACGCTGAAACTGCCGGTAATTTGCGCCTGTCCGCCGAGGATCGGTTCGTTGATCCGCGGAGCCGAAAGCACTTCGCCGTCGAGAATGATGGCAAATGGCTGGCCGACATTTTCCTGCGTCACCCGCCCGAAGGCGCGGCCGCCCGGCCCATCGAGCGTGATATCGACGGTGACCTGATTGGTTTGCTGGTCGAAACTCTGCTGAGCATTCACCAGCTGATCGCCCGACACCATCACGCGCCGCTGGACAATGACGCAGCCGGTACCCTCTTCGGCGCTGGCATAAGGCAAGGCTTCGCTGCCGATCGGCGCCTGACATTCAAGCGCCGCCTGGGGGTCGGCATCGGTGTTGACGAGACGGAATTCGAGCTGGGCCGTCCGGCCGAGCAGGCTCATCAGCGACTGGGTATCGCCCAGTCCGGGAACCTGAACGACGATGCGGTCGTCGCCCTGGCGGATGATCGTCGGTTCGCGCGTTCCGAGTTCGTCGATACGCGTACGAACGACTTCGGTCGCGGTCGCGACGGCGGCATCGACCGCGGCCTCGTTACCCGACTGGGACGGTGTGACGACGACGCGGAGCGAATCGACATTCTCGACGCGCCAGTCGCGCTGTCCCGTAAATCCGACCGGGCTGGTCAACGCGCGGACCCGCTCGATCGCATCGTCGAGCTGCGATTCCTCGCGTACGGTAAACGCCACGCGTCCGCTCGAGCGCGAAATGTCGCCGATTGCGATCCTCGGATCCTGATCGGCCATCGCATCTTCGATGCGATCGGACATCGTCTGCAGCCGCGCCGCCTGAAATTCCTCGGTCTGCGCTTCAAGCAGGATGTGAACGCCGCCCGAAAGATCGAGACCGAGATTGATTGACGGCTGGGGTAGAAAATCGGGAATATATTCGCGTTGCGACGGCGTCATCAGGCTCGGAATCGACAGCAGCACGCCGATCGCAAGCAGCGTCGTCAGCATCCACACCTTCCAGGGCGGAAAATCGTTCATCGCGCGAATATGCCCCTAATCGTTCGCCGCTGTCGCGGCATTCGGATCGCGGACATCGGAGAGCGTAGCCTTGAGCGCGCGCACCTTCTGCCCGCCGCCAAGATCGATCTCGACCTCGTCACCGGTGACTTTGGTAACCTTGCCGATCAAACCGCCGCCGGTGACCACCTTGTCACCGCGCTTGACCGCCGCGATCATCGTGCGGTGGTCCTTCATGCGCTTTTGCTGCGGACGGATCAGGAGAAACCAGAAGATCACGAAGATCAGCACCAGCGGCACGATCTGCATAATGAAGCCGCCGGCGCCTCCTGAAGCAGCGCTGGCTAGGACGGGGGTTGCGGACATGATTTTCGGACCTGCGATAAATTGGGGTTGGCGAGCTCGAAGCCCGCAAAAATACGATGCGCGCGCCTATCACGTCGGACGGACCGAACGCAACTCTATTGGTGTTATGGCGGCCGCTGCGCTAGCAATATCCGGGCTGAGGCAAGAACTGACCGATGGAGAACGCCATGATTATCGTTGAAGGCTGGGTGAAACTCGCCGCGGGAGAGCTGGACAAACTGCGCGAGACCGCGCTGTGGATGATGGAGAAAACGCGCAAGGAAGAAGGCTGCGAACTCTATGTATATTCAACCGAGCTCGAAAATCCCGACGTAATGCGCATTTCGGAACGCTGGGCGAGCCCGGCGGCGCTGGAGGCGCACGGGAATAGCGCGCATATGGCCAAGTTCAACGAGGCGATGGGCAAGGCGCAAATCCTCGGGATTAGCGTCAAGGCCTATACCGCCGAAGCGGGGCGGACATTGATCGGCGGAGATTGACTGTACCGCATCGGCCGGCTTGCATTGACGCGCCTGCGGCCATATAGCGCGCACCGCTGGATCGGGGCGTAGCGCAGCCAGGTAGCGCATCATACTGGGGGTGTGGAGGTCGCTGGTTCGAATCCAGTCGCCCCGACCAGCATCTCTCCCGCGCAAATATCGCGAGTAGTGAGCGCACAACCTAAGTTTCAAGCATCGAAAAGCGGTGGTCGACGGTGCAACACTGCACGCCTCACGATTTTTCTGTCCTATTTAGAACCCATTCGGTATTTTTTGTATCCATTCAATTACCGGAGACTCATGATGCCGAATTTGGCAGGATTGATCGGTCCGCTTGCCACGGTAATCGACCGCGTACTTCCCGACCGCGCAGCGCGCGATCGCGCCAAGCTCAAGCTCCTCGAACTCGAAGGCACCCAGGCCGCCGAGATCTTTGCCGCGCAAACGTCGGCAATCCTCGCCGAGGCGCAATCGCCCGATCGCTGGACCAGCCGGGCGCGGCCGGGCTTTCTCTATGTCATGTATGCGCTGCTGCTCTGGGCGCTGCCGATGGGCCTGATCGCGGCGGTCCGCCCCGATACCGCCCAAAATATCGCGACCGGAATGAACGCCTATCTCGCCGGGATTCCCGACCCGCTTTATGCCCTTTTCGGCACCGGTTATCTCGGCTATACCGCTGCCCGCCAATGGGGAAAGATCAAGGGTACCGATCGCTAATTCGTCGAGACAGCAGATTTTTGGCCTGCCGTAACCCGATGCGTAACCAAGCACAGCGATCGTGCGAACCTGCGGAACCACCAACAGGAGAGTTAGCATGACCAGACCAGTTCATTCGGAAAAGCGCAATATCGCATCAATGCTCGCGGTCGCCGGCGGGCTCGCGCTCGCGGCGCCGGCGCTGCAGGCGTGCAGCAGCGACGCGCGCTGCTGTGCGGCGGCGGGATCGGCGAGCGGCGAGTCTGACGGCGAAGCAACCGCCACCGGCTGCTGCGCCGCAGCCCATGAAGGTTGTTGCGCCGCAGCGTCTGAGGGTTGTTGCGCCGCAGCGTCTGAGGGTTGCTGCGCCGCAGCGTCTGAGGGTTGCTGCGCAGCGTATTGAGCCGGAATCCCCGGGCGACGCTCTATAGGCTGAGCGCGCAGATGGCGGCGGAAGGCCGATCGCTGGTGCCGCGCGTCGTCACCGGCGGCGGCGCTTTCCGGCAATGGGAACACTATCCCACCAAGGACGCGATCAGTCCGTCGAGTGGCGCGCGCTGGTTTTACCACGCCCATCCGCCCGAACAGCGCGGGCCCGGGGAACACGGTCATTTCCATCTGTTCCTGCCGCTCAGCGACTTTGACGGCATCGAAGCGCTGAGCCGCCCGGCTATCAAGGAGGGCGCCAAGAAAACGCCTGTCCCAGTCGTCCACATCGCGGCGCTGTCGTGCAACACCGCTGGCGAACCGACGCATTGGTTCACCACCAATCGCTGGGTCACTCAGGAATATATGATGCCCGCGAGCGCGATCATCGCGCGGATCGACCGCTATGATGTCCGCGATGCGCAAGGCGACGGCCTCGTCAATGGCTGGATGACCGCAGCGGTGGCGACGTTTCGCGAGCCGATCGCGGCAATGCTCGATCAACGCGACGCGGCGCTCGCCGGAAGACGATTCGACGACCGCAATCTCGAAATCCTGTCAACCGCTGCGTTCGACGCGTAGTATCAGGCCGCTTGGCTGAAATCGCTCATTGCCTGGCTGAGCATCGCCGAAAGTTTGTCACGCTTATACGGCTTGGGCAGGATCGGGAACTCGCTGCCCTCGCCGCGCGCGGCGGCTGCGCTATAGCCCGTGGCGAGCAGAATCGGCAGGGTCGGGTGCTGGGTGCGCAATTTGGCGGCGAGATCGAGCCCGCTGAGGCCGGGCATGACGATATCGGAAAAGACGATGTCGAACCCCTCCGGATCCTGTTCGAACATCGCCAAGGCTTCTTCGGCGGTTGCGGCGTGGACGAATTCGCAACCCATGTCCTCGAGCAGCGACTGAGCGAAAACGGCGACAGTGCGGCTGTCCTCGACAAGCAGGATACGCGTACCCTGCGGAACTTTACCTGTCTGATCTTCGGACTTGACCGGCAATGCGGCTTCACCTGCGCGCGGCAGATAAAGGTTGAGGCTCGTGCCTCGTCCCGGCTCGCTCAACAGTTCGAGACGCCCGCCCGATTGGCCCGCGAATCCATAAGCTTGCGGTAGACCCAGGCCGGTGCCCTTGCCGGGCGCCTTGGTTGTGAAGAAGGGCTCGAAAGCGCGTTCGCGGACCTCGTCCGTCATCCCTTCCCCGGTATCCGAGATCGACAGTCGCACTTCGCTGTCCGCGCCGCGCGATATGTTGCGCGTGGCGATCGTTAGCGTGCCCGACGAGCCCATGGCGTCGCGCGCATTTATCGCGGCATTGAAAATTACATTCTGCAACTGCGCGGGATCGACGCAGACCTGCCACAAATCCTGTTGCGGAATATTGACAATGCTGATCCCGTTTCCAAGCGTGCGTTCGAGCAGATCGGCCATGTCGGCGATCAGCGCGTTGATATGGATTTTCTTGGGTTGCAGTGGCTGTCGGCGGGCAAAGGACAGGAGCTGTCCGGTAAGCTCCGCCGCCCGATCGGCCGTTTCTATGATCGCCATGAGGTGCCGGTCGCGCTGTTCCTCCGACAAATCGCTATGACGCAACAGCTCGGCCGACCCGCGCACTACGG
>CAYQVL010000072.1:0-7750 GCA_964420825.1 uncultured Sphingomonadaceae bacterium | reverse complement strand
ATCCGGCGGCGGGTTTTGTCCAGACCGCGAGTTACCACGGCGCCCGGACGCTTGAACTCAACCTTGACCCGAGTGACGGCAGCATCTTTTTTGACGAAAGCCGGATGGGGCGCGCGGGGGAGTTGGTGCCCGATTGGGTCGATGAGGTGCTCGCCGGCTGATCATGATTGAACTGGTCGGCCTTGCTCTGGCGCTCGCCATGGACGCCTTTGCCGTGTCTCTGGCGCAGGGGGTGATGCCGCTCATCGGCTGGGGGCTTGGCACCGCTTTTGCCGGCTGGATCGAGGCATTCGATCACTGGATCGCCTTTGCCCTGCTGAGCCTGCTCGGCCTCAACATGCTCCGCGCTGCGTGTGACGAAACGCAGTCGACGGACACCCTCGCCGGCTGGGCGCTGTTCGTTGCGGCGATCGCGACGAGCATCGACGCCGCCGTCGCGGGGATTACGCTTCCGCTGTTCGGTGTGCCGGTGCTGCTCGCCGGAGCGCTGATTGGCGGGGTGACGGCGGCATTGTGTCTGATTGCCGGACTCGGCGGCGCGCGTCTCGGCCGCAATCTCGGCAGCCGCGCCGAAATCGCCGGCGGTATCTTGCTGATCGCGCTTGGCGTGAAGATATTGGCCGAACATTTGCCGCTCTGAGGGCCCTATTCCACCCACTCGAGCCCGATCGTTTCGTAGAGCCCGCGATCCTCTTCCCAGTCGGGTTTGACCTTCACATGCAAATAGAGGTGGACCTTGCGGTCCCATAATTTGGCGAGTTCGGTGCGCGCGGCGCTGCCGATTTCCTTGATGCGCGCGCCGCGCTTGCCGAGGATGATCGCCTTTTGCGTCGGCCGCGCAACCAGAATTTGCTGGCGGATTTCGACCGAGCCGTCATCGCGCTCGGTAAAGGTCTCGGTCTGCACCGCGCTCGCATAGGGCAACTCCTGGCGCAGCTGCGCATAGAGCTGTTCGCGGGTGATTTCGGTCGCGAGCAGCCGCTCGCTGGCGTCGGAGACCTGGTCTTCGGGAAAATGCCAATGGCCTTCGGGCATCGCGGAGACAAGCGCCGCCTTGAGGTCGGCTACGCCGTCGCCCGTCGTCGCCGAGATCATGAAGGTGTCTTGTGGTTCGAGCAGCGCGTTGAGCTCTGCGGCGAGCCGAAGCAGCGCGTCTTTCTTGGTGATATCGACCTTGTTGAGGACGAGCAATTTGGGCTCGGTGCGCGCGCGCAATGTCTCGACCATCGGCTCGATCTGCGCCTTCAGTCCGGCGCGCGCATCGATGATCAGCACAATGAGGTCGGCGTCCTGCGTCCCGCCCCATGCGGCCGCGACCATCGCGCGATCGAGCCGGCGGCGCGGCGCGAAGATGCCCGGCGTGTCGATGAGCACGATCTGCGTATAGCCTTCGATGGCGATGCCCATCAGGCGGGTGCGCGTCGTCTGCGCCTTCGAACTGGTGATCGCCACCTTCTGGCCGACGAGCGCGTTGACGAGTGTCGATTTGCCCGCATTGGGCGCGCCGACGATGGCAATGAAGCCGCAGCGCTTGGTTTGATCGGCGCTCATTGCAATGTCTCCAGCAGCGCCTTGGCCGCCGCAGTCTCGGCCTCCTGTTTCGAGGTGCCGCTAGCCTCCGCCTTCGCGCCGCCCGGGATTTCGACTTCGACGACGAATTGCGGATTGTGCGGCGGGCCGCTTTGCCGTGCGACACGATAGACGGGCGCCGCGCAATCGTGCGCCGCCGCCCATTCCTGAAGCGCGCTCTTGGGATGCTGCGGCGCGCTTTCCATCGTTTCGACGCGGCTTTCCCACGCGTGGCGGATGAAATCGCGCGCCGCGCCGATGCTTCCGTCGAGATAGAGCGCCCCGATCAGCGCCTCGACGACATCGCCGAGGACATTGTCGCTGTCGCTGGCGCCATCGTCGCGCGCCTGCTTGCCGAAGCGGATATGCTGGGCAATGCCGATCTCGCGACCGATCGCGGCGCAAGCCATGCCCGATACGAGCGCGGCGAGGCGGCTGTTGAGCTTACCTTCGGCCTCGTCCGGAAATTGCCTGTACAGCCAGGTCGCGATGACCAGCCCGAGGACGCGGTCGCCGAGAAATTCGAGCCGTTGATAATCGGCGCCGCCTTCGCTCGGATGCGTCAGCGCGCGCGCGAACAGCATGAGATCCCGCGGACGGTGGCCTAGCGTTTCTGCCAGCCAGGTCTCGAAATCGGATGGCGTCATCAAAGTCAGGTCCTACTCCCGTTCGCCCTGAACTTGTCGTGCCGAAGGCGACCGCGGGTCAACGGGTGTCCTTCTCCTTCGAACGCATGAAAGAAGGTGTAGGGCTTCGACAGGCTCCGCGCGAACGGCAACTGTTGTGCGCCGCTTCCTTAGCCGCTGCGCGATCATTTGCCTAATAACTTGCGCCGATGCGGTCCCAGCGTGCGGCGCTGAACCAGCTCGCAGGGTTGGCCCAGCTTGCGCTGCCGTCGGTCGACCAGAAGATGACGAGCGCGCGGCCGATGATATTTTCTTCGGGAACGAAGCCGATGCCCCCGCCTGGGCGCGCGGCAAAGCGGCTGTCGGCGCTGCGGTCGCGATCGTCGCCGAGCAGGAAATACTGCCCCTCCGGCACCATATATTCGCGCGTCGTATCGGCGGCGCTGTCGCCGGCGTCGATCGTCGCGTAGCTGCTGCCGCCTGGCAAAGTCTCGCGATAGCGCGGCGTTCGGCAGAACAGCGCGCCGTCTTCAGCCCTTTCAAGCTCGATGTCGTTGCCTGGAGCCGCCGGGCAATCGCTGGGCTCGCGTACCGACTCGCGGAAATCGGCAATTCGCGTTCGCGCCATCGTTTCGCCGTTGATCTGGACTTCGCCGCCGATCAGCTGGATGCGGTCGCCGGGCAGCCCGATCACGCGTTTGACATAGGCGGTCTCGGTATCGGCGGGAGAACGGAAGACGATGATGTCGCCGCGCAGTGGCCGTCCGTTGCCGATCCGTCCCTCGATAAAATCGGGTGCGAACGGAAAACTGTAGCGCGAATAGCCATAAGGCCATTTGGCGACGAACAGATAATCGCCGACGAGCATCGTCGGCGTCATCGAACGCGAGGGGATGTTGAAGGGCGCAATGACGAGGCTGCGCAGCGCGATCGCGAGGATCGCCAGCGTGAAGACGAACCGTATCCATTCGAGCGCTGTCCGTCGCGGTGATGCGATTGCTTCTCCGGGCAGCGGACTTGGCGTCTGTTCGTCGAATTCCCTGAGCATGGCGAACGGTCTTGCCGAGCCGCTCGACAGCGTCAAGACCGCCGCAGAAAAGGGGAGAGCGGCTTTGCGACACTTTGCGACATATTGGCCGGGATCGGACAATCTTGCGCGACAGCCCCGGTCCATAAGGCGTTCATGGCGAACCCAAAATTCGTCCCCTATGTATTGAAGAGTAAAGGAATTCTCCGATGAAGACATCAATCAAGACTATTGCGATCGCTGCGAGCGCCGCCGCGCTGGCGGCCGCTGGCGTCGCGATCGCGCAGCCCCATGGCATGCACGGCGACGCCAATGGCGATGGCAATCTCAGCAGCGCCGAGCTTGCAGCATCGATCGATGCGCGCTTCGCCCGTGTCGATGCCGATGGCGACGGCGCTATTTCCGATGCCGAGCGCACCGCGATGCAGGAGCAGCGCCGCGGTCATCGCGGTGAAGGCCGCGGCCGGCGCGGCCATGACGGCATGCGTGGCGGACGCGGCTTCGAACATATGGACGCCGACAGCGACGGTGTGATCACCCGCGACGAAGCGAGCGCGCATGCGCTGGCGCGCTTCGATCGCATGGATGCCGACGGTGACGGCCGGATCACTGCCGCCGACCGCGCCGCGATGCGCGAACAGCGTCAGGCGCGCCGCGCCGAGCGTCGCGGCCAGCGCCACGAAATGGACGCCAATGGCGATGGGCGGATTAGCCGCGATGAATTCGGCGCCAGCGCGATTCAGCGCTTCGAACGAATGGACGCCAATAGCGACGGTACCGTCACCGCCGACGAGCGCCGCGCCGCGCGCGAAGCGCGGCGTTCCGAGCGCCGGGGCGAATAATGGAAAGCGCGTTGTCGAACCCCTCTCCCCGAGCCATGGCGACGTGCTGGCGGCCGGCAGGTTTATCCTGCCGGCCGCTTCGCTATGAGGGAGGCGATGGCAGATAGCGCGCACCTTCTACTGGTCGAGGACGAAGCCTCGATCCGCGAGCCGCTCGCCGCATTCCTCGCCAAGGACGGCTATCGCGTCTCGCAGGCTGCGAACGCCGAGGCGGCGCGGCAAAAGCTCGCCGCCTATGCGATCGATTGCGTTATTTGCGATATCATGATGCCCGGCGAGGATGGCCTCAGTCTGACGCGCTATATCCGCGCGACCGGCGAAATTCCGGTGATCCTGCTCACCGCCAAGGCCGAGGAGACCGAGCGCATCATCGGGCTCGAAATGGGCGCCGACGATTATGTCGTCAAACCTTTTTCGCCGCGCGAATTGCTCGCGCGGATCAAGGTGATCTTGCGCCGCGCGGGTAACGGCCCCGGTCGCCAGCGCGCGCCCGACCAACAGAGTTACGGCTTTGGCGGCTGGGTGCTCAAGGCAGGCGAGCGCGCGCTCGTCGACCGCGAGGGCGTCAGCGTGTCGCTCTCGACCGGCGAATATAATTTACTGCTCGCGCTCGTTACGCACCCGCGCCAGGTGCTCTCGCGCGATCAGCTGCTCGATCTGACGCAGGGCCGCGAGGCCTCGGCCTTCGACCGCGCGATCGACAACCAGGTCAGCCGGTTGCGGCGCAAGATCGAGGCCGATCCCAAGGATCCCGTGTGGATAAAGACCGTCTGGGGCGGCGGCTATACGCTCGCCTGCGACGTCACCAGATTGTGAAACGGTTGTGGCCAAAAAGCCTGCTCGGCCAGCTGATGCTGCTCGTCGCGCTCGCGCTGTTCGTCGCGCAGGCGGTCAATTTTGCGCTGCTGTTGCGTGCGGGCGAGCGGCTGCGTTTCGCCGAAGCCTCCGGGCTTGTCGTCGCGCGCATGGCCGAAAGCGCCGACCGTAGCGATTTCGGCGAGCCGTCGCCGCGCCGTCATCGCGGGCGGCGCTCGATAGAGATATCCGATGACAGCGCGGTCAGCCGCGATCGCCTTCCGCGTATCTCCCGTCACGAGGCTGCGCTGCGCTCGGCGCTCGACAACGCCGGCCTTGTTGTCCGCAGCGTCGAGGTCGGGATCAGCGATGCGCCGCCGCGCCGTTTCGGCCGCCGCCATCGCCAGCGCGACGACACGCGAGCGCCACGCGACTGGCTGCGCGTGTCGGTCGAGCGTGACGATGAGCAATGGCTCAACGCCTGGATGCCCGTCCGCCGCCCCAGCCCGGCGGCGCTCGGATCGATCGTCGCGCAGACGCTTATTCTCTACCTGATCGTGCTCGGCGCGCTCTACTGGTTCGCGCGGCGGCTTTCGCGCCCCTTGCGCGCGCTGACGGTCGCGTCCGACGACTTCGATCCCAAGATCCCCGCCGACCCCGTCGCCGCCAGCGGCCCGCGCGATCTCGTGCGGTTGATCGAGGCGCACAATGCCATGCGGCTGCGGATCGGCGCGATGCTCGACGAGAAGGATCATATGCTCGGCGCGATCGGCCATGATTTGCGCACGCCTTTGGCGGCGCTGCGCATCCGCGCCGAAAATGTCGAGGATGACGCCGAACGCGACCGCATGGTCGAGACGATTGAGGATATGAGCCGGACGCTCGAGGACATCCTTTCGCTCGCGCGGCTCGGTCGCGCCAGCGGCTCGCCCGCCCGGCTCGATCTCAGCGCGCTCGTCGATAGCGCGATCGAGGATTTTCGCGACGTCGGCGCTGCGGTGGTTTTCGAAGACAGCGCGCGGCTCGTCGTCGAGGGCCGCTCGAACCTGCTCAAACGCGCGCTGCGCAACCTGATTGACAATGCCGTGCGCTACGGCGGCGGCGCCAGCGTCGGCGTCCGTTCGCACGCCGGGCAGGCGCTCGTCGAGATCGACGACGATGGCCCTGGTATCGCCGCGGAGTCGCTCGAAGCGGTGTTCGAACCCTTTGCCCGGCTCGAAGCCTCGCGCAACCGCGCGCAAGGCGGCAGCGGCCTCGGCCTTGCGCTTGCGCGCGCCATCGTCCGCGATCAGGGCGGCGAACTGCGCCTCGAGAATCGCGCCGTCGGCGGATTGCGCGCGACGATTTCGCTGCCCTTGCCTGCGGCCTGAAGCTTCACGCTTGCCGCCGACGGGACGGCAAGGCAGAAGGCGGCGATGACCGACACACGCTGGACAGCCATCGAAAATGCCGCTCAGCCGAGCCTCGCCGCGCTCTTCGCCGACGATTTGGCGCGGCTCGACAGGCTGACGCTCGACGAAGCGGGCATCTATTTCGACTTTGCCAAGACGCATCTCGACGGCGATCTGATCGACGCCTTCGCGGCGCTCGCTAGGGCGCAGGATCTGGCTGCAAAGCGCGAAGCGCTATTCGCGGGCGAGGCGGTCAATCCGAGCGAGGGCCGCGCCGCCGAACACAGCGCGCAACGCGGCCAGGGTTCTCCCAAAAGCGTCGCCATCGCCAATGCGCTCCATGCCCGTATGCGCTCGCTCGCCGAGGCGATCGACGCAGGCGCACTCGGCGATATCCGCCATATCCTCCATCTCGGCATCGGCGGTTCGGCGCTCGGCCCCGATCTCGTCATCGACGCGCTCGGTCGCGGCGGCGCGGCCTATGATGTCGCGATCGTCTCGAATGTCGATGGCGCCGCGCTCGCCGGGCCGTTCGAGCTGTTCGATCCGCACCGCACGCTCGTCGTCGTCGCCTCGAAGAGCTTCGCCACGGGCGAGACGATGCTCAACGCGCAGAGCGCGCTCGCCTGGCTCGCGGCGGCCGGCGTCGCCGATCCGCACGGCCAGCTCGTCGCGCTGACCGCCGATCCCGACAAAGCGCTCGAATTCGGCATCGACGAGACGCGAATCCTGCCCTTTCCCGAGACCATCGGCGGGCGCTATTCCTTGTGGTCGTCGATCGGCTTCCCGATTGCGCTGGCGCTCGGCTGGGATACGTTCGAGCAATTGCTTGAGGGCGCGGCGGCGATGGACAGGCATTTTCGGCTCGCCGAATGGAGCATCAACGCCCCCGCGCTCGCCGCCTTCGCCGACCTCTATTATGCGCAGGTCCGCTGCGGCGAGACGCGCGGCATATTCGCCTATGACGAAAGGCTGCGGCTGCTCCCCGCCTATGTTGCGCAACTCGGGATGGAATCGAACGGCAAGCGCGTCGGCGCCGACGGCAAGCCGTTCGACCGCGACTCTTCGGCAATCGTCTGGGGCGGCACCGGCACCGACGCGCAGCACGCGGTGTTCCAGCTTCTCCACCAGGGCACGCACCTTCTTCCGGTCGAATTCGTCGCGGTCGCAGAGAGCGATGACGGGCTTGACCCGGCGCATCGCGAAGCCCTGCTGATCAACTGCTTTGCGCAAGGCGCGGCGCTGATGGCGGGGAACGAAGCCGACGATCCGGCGCGCGCCTGCCCCGGCGACCGCCCCTCGACGACGATCCTGCTCGAACGGCTCGATGCGGCGAGCCTCGGCGCGCTGCTCGCCTTTTACGAACATCGCACCTTCGTCGAGGCGGCGCTGCTCGGGATCAATCCCTTCGACCAGTTCGGCGTTGATCTCGGCAAGACAATAGCTCGCGCGATTGCGCAGGATGACGATAGTGTAAAGCTTGATGCCTCGACCAAGGCG